>JACMJX010000277.1 GCA_014380425.1 Chitinophagaceae bacterium
ATACCACCCGCAATCCAGGACATACCCGTTCCTCCTTTGAAGTAATCACTTATATTCTTAATGTACTTCCCTAAAAAGATGCCTATACCAGACATCAGCACCATGTATATGATGATAGTGAGATAATCGAGTTGCTGTAGTTTATTCATCAGTTAACGATTCATGGTATCTAAGTTAGCAGGGTACTGAAAGTTGACTTAATACATCCAATCTTTAAGGTCGGCGACAAAAACATTGCGGGTATTGCCGGTATATCCATTGAAGATAACGAAACGTCCGCTTCTATCCCATGCGGGGTGTGGGTCGATCCTGAACTCACCTGCTTTCCGCGAAACATAAACTTCGGCAATCTTTTCTTCTGTTTGTGTATCAGTATGTAGCAACCTGATAGGCACTGTTCCGTTTCGTAGTGTTATCTGTTCGTCAGGGTATGCATCCGTTATTATTAAAGGTAAGCCTTTGGGGTGATAAGAGGGATGACCGCTGCCTGGCACAAATACCTGCTTAAGATCAGCGCCGTCATACTTCACCGAGATCAGTTCCAAGCCTTCTTTTCCGTCTATATTAAGATTCATGGAGAGATGAAGTCCGTCCGGCATCCAGTTTATATGGTGTCCGCCCTTTGCCCATTGGTCCGGGGTAACAGCTGTATGAATATCGGTTCCATCAGGTCGCATGGTTATTACTGATCGGATTCTTGCGCCCCCCTTAAGCGGAGCCCATTGCAGCGTAGTTAAGAGTCGGGTTCCCTGAGGATTCCACTTTACCTGGAAACAGTAAAACTCGTATTCCATCGGATTTGGAATCTTTATAGAAGGCAGGGCTTTCTCGTAAATCTGACGTATTGTAATGATGCGGTTTGCTTTGCCACTTGCAATATCGGTTACATAAATGCCGTCATCATCCACGGGCCCTATGTTTCTCCTTACAAATTTTTTAGGTATTACTACTCCATAACCAACCTGTGCATATAGAGAACTGGCAAGATTATAGCTGGCTACCTTTTTTCCATCATTAGAAGCCATGAATACGGTACCATCCAGACGCCGCTTCTTTCCTGTCGCCGGGTTCAATACCACACAGAAAGCTTTCCAGGTGATAGTATCTACATCATTAAAAAGAAGCTCCTGATCGTTTCTACCCCATTGAACATGGGCACCTAGCTGCACTTCCCATCCTCTGGATTGAGCTACCACACGCTCCTTACCCGTTTCCATATCTACAACTATTACCTCGCCGGCATCGCCAGGCCTGGGGGATTTATTCTCATAAGGCATACGGAACAAAGCGAGGAACCTGCCTGATGGACTTAGTGGCGATGTATCAAAAAAACGATGAATTACACCTCCTGTACTAACCCGCTTGAGCCGTATCTTGGGCATGCTGGAAAGCTCCTTTATGAGCACGGAATCAGATGGCTGTGCCAACAAGTCACCGTATGTAACCACTACAAAGGCAAGTATGGCAAAAATCTTCGTAATAGGGTAACTCTCCTTTAATGCAGCATTTATAGGAATTTTACACATTGAATGCATGTTACTGGTTGAAAAAAAACACTATTAAATAAATGAAGAAATACGCTGAAAATGAAACAGTCAGGAGATGAAATAAATTGGAAAAAGGAACTCTTCTCATTTGGCATCGCTTTCGGGAAACGATCAATATAAAAGCCTTTTAGTTCATTTATATTGAATCTTACTTTCTTATTGTAAAATTATTGAAATAGTCCAACAATTCCAATTCCAGAATACTTTTTATTTAACGGTACATTATCTCTTATAGAAAGACCCTGAAAGTGCTCATTCCCCCGACCTTCAAGGCCGCTTTCAGCAGGCCTCCTTGTGTCTTTAGCAGTTTTTCGTTGGTTTCGATATGTGTTGTTTTCCAGGCGCGTAAAATGGGTTTATTCATTTTTATTGATGCTTCAGCAGGCGCTGTCCCCAGGTTCCAGAATCTGGTGATCAAGCCGTTTTCCATTCCTTCTTCGGAAGGTTTAATACTCCAGAGTAATACATCAGGATGGTCAACAGACAGCAGCGAGAAAGTGTTCCCGGGCAAGATGGCGACTTTGCCAGTTATTACTCCTGCTACCAATGGATTTTGGTGCTCTAAAGCGAACTTCATCGAGCGCGTAGCGTTGAAGCTATCCTGATTGCTGACGAGGGCAAATTTATACTGAAAATCTGTTTGTCCGTTCTGATTGAGGATTCCCAGCACACCGCCATCCTCCAGTTTTTTATCGATATTACCGCCTGCCAGAGCATTTATTTGAGTTGATTCCTCCCATAAAGAATCGATCGTGCTTTTACCAAGCTTGAAGAAACTGCAGTCAGTATTCGAAAGAGTAATACTATATCCCGACTCACTCATATTTGCAAAATGATTGAAGGTTTGCCAATCGTACCGGGCATTTTCATCGGCATAATGTCCGCCTCGCGACTCCTTCCTAGCCGTTAATACAGCGCCTAGTTCCTCGTGCCTTGTAATTTGCTTCTTTAAATCGAAAGAAAAAGCCCAGGTTTTTACATCGGCAAAATTCGCCTGGATGCTATCATCTATTTCGATGCGGGAACTGTTGGCGAATAGCGTGATCCTAACGGTATGGGGAACAGGATATGGAGATTCAGCCCGCACGGTAACCGATACCGGGCCCTGGTTCTCTATAAATGACTTGCCGATTAGGCTATCTCCGCCGAGATCATTAAGATACCTTCCATCTATAGCTTTTACTAACTGCCTGCTTCGGGCAAGGCTATCGTACAATTCTTCAATAACGCCCGATTCGTTCAACTTCAAACGGTAGAAGCGATTACTAAAATAGGGCCCGGTAACTGTGGCTGCGGGGGGGAGGCCTGTTGGCATACCCGGGCGTATTTCATAAACCTTATAACCCACTGGGGGAATATCTTCTGCCAGTAAACGTAGCATTCTCCGTCCATCTTTTACGATTAGCTGCGTAGGGACTTCTATTTGCCGAACTTTATCGATCACTTTTACCGGGTAGCTTCCTTCGTAATGAAGGTCCGCAACATCGTTCCTGCTCCAGCTTAACGGATTAAAGACATAGAAGCTTGGTACGGATGATTTTTTTAGTTGGCTCCCCAGTGTGTTAACAGAACGGTTATAAAGAGTATCGACATATTTGCTTAGAAGTTGCTGTCTCTTCATCTGCCAGGCAGCGCGCGCATTTCGGGTTACTGGCCCGTCGGCCGTCCAGTTATGTTCCCAATAAACTCCGAAGGACTCCCAAGCATCTTCTCTGGCGGCTATAAGATCTTTTGCAAAACGGCTGTTTTTCAAGCTAACAACACTTGCAAGAGCTTCCGCTGCCCGCAACTTTTCGGTGGATCTCCGCATGCCGGCGGTCGTCTCATTCATTGAAGCAGATAACAGATCCCACTCGTTGCCGAAGCTGACTGACTGCGAAGGTACCTGGGGATAACGGCTCTCAAAGTCCTTGAAAAAATCTTCCTGATTAGATACCCGCACCTTGCGCAAAGGGGTAGTTGCATCTCTGGCTACCTGAATAAATGGCTGTGAAAGAAAAGTCGAAAGATCGTCGTGACCGAAACCAAAAGCTCCTGCAATATTGTACGGATAGTTTGAACCTGCGGACATAGTATCACAAAACGCATCAAGCATGTTTACAATAGTACCAATATCCTTCGTTGCATCTTTATACTTTATTTTTAACCTACATTCAGCATATCCTCCTAACGGTGCCGTAGTTTTTTCATTATAAGCATACCACTTCATAAGCAAGCCCGACGAATCAAGACCATTATAGCGATACATCTGGTAACGACGTCGCGTACGCATATCATAACTCATCTGGCTACCATATCCACCAATCCCCTTCCAGCTGTACTTTGCGCCTGAGCCTGCCCACAGGGAAGCTAAACCAAGCGGCAATGTATTGTTTTCCATGCTTTGAGCAAGTGTAAAACGCAGGCCGTATTTTCTCTCTAGCTGACCCGCATAGTACATACCCCTTATTACTGCTTCCGTAGGCTGGGCACCATAACAACTCACCAGCATATTGATCGGACTGCTGATATGCCCAAAACGGATAGCCTTTGTCAGACGATTAAACTGAGCCGGTGTCCTATGTTTCTGATAAGCTTTCAGCCACAAATTACCATCGCAGCTAAACCTTGCCTGGAAGTCGGGAGTATTGCCTTTTGTAGAGTCGATCTGGTATAAATAGTAATCTAACATTTTTATGAAAGCAGAATCATAAGTAGCTTCATCTGCAGTCCACATGTAATCCGTATGGTCGTCATTGGCGATATAAAGATGCTTTACCTGGGCCTGAAGAAGGGTACCTGATAAGATACCTATTACGGGAAGCCATAAATGGTAAAAGGGGCTCTTTATCATAAAGTGTTCTGTTTAAACTGCTTCCGATACTCACAACTTTACTGCAGCAGCAGGGGCGCCTTTGGTTAATTTATATAATTGTTTAATAGTGGATTTTCCGTTGGTAACCGTAATCTCATAAAGACCAAGATGCCCGCGCGACTTCACGTCTCCGTTACGGTCGGATGTCATACTAAAAGTCGTCCGCCATTCTTTCAATACAAGATCTCGCCAGACTTGTAAATTGGGTTTAGCCGTCCAGTCCTTCCTCAGCATAGCTGCATCTGGCTTCCAATGCGCGGGTTCCCAGAATCCCCACATAGTAAAACCGGTTACTCCTGGATGGCTATAACAGGCAATTAAAAAATCTCTTGTATAGTCTGCTTGTAATAATTCGTCCGGAGAATTTACATCAAATTCGGTGATCTGAACGGGAAGGCCAGTCACGTTGAACAGATCTAGGTCAGTTAATACTTCAGTTGGATTCCGCGGTTGTCTACCCACATGTCCTTGTACCCCTATAGCATCTATAGGTGCACCACCGTTTCGCAACTCCTCAATGATACTAATATATTCTTTAATATTCTGCGGGCTGGCGATATTGTTCAGCATTCCGTACTCGTTAATGAACAAGGCTGCGTCAGGATCTATCCGCCTTGCCTGCTTGAACCATTCAACTGCCTGGGAACGCGGCATTACTTTAAAATAATCCTTCTCATGCATCATCTCGTTGATTACATCCCATCCATACACTTTCCCCTTTGTGTAAGTGGCTATATCTTCGATATGGGCGGCTATAGAGTCAGCAAATGACGGCCCGAAATTAGTCTGCTTACTGAAGAAAGCAGGGGTAAACTTACTACCTGGCCACACAAGGTTATGCCCTCGCAGTCGGAGGCCTTTATCCTCGATCCATTTAATAGCGGCTTTTGTTGTTTCTCGTTGTTGTAGATTTCTCCAGGAGGGCCATTTAAGATTATTATCCAGTGTAACGGCATTAAAAAGCTCAAGAAGATAGCTTTTGTAAATTATTGACGCGCTATCCGCACCAGAAATTAGGCGAGCGGAAGCCGCCGTGCCGAATATAAACTCTGGATCTATGAGTCGTGCGCTGACTTTAACACCTTTAACAGGCTTACCGTTTTTATCAGTGGCTTTTATTACAATAGGTGCAGTGCGAATTTGCCCGATACGTTGAAGAGCCGCTTTACGCCAGGCTGCATTTTCTTCCCTTCCCGAGTACGAGAAGGGAGTTGCGGGCATTTGTGCCAGCATAGCTTTTTGCTGAAAGTTCAGCACCTGCATATCGGCTATCTCTACTTTTTGCGATAAAGCCCCAAAGGTGATGCCTATCGAAGCCGCTCCCGAATCAAGATCATTGAGCGCTACAAAGGGTATCTCAAATGTTTTCCATTCTGGCCCCACTCTCATCTCAATTAGTGCATTTCTTTCAAATGGAGAAAGCGCCTGCTGCATAAAGAAATAGATTACTGCATCTCCCGACTCCTGCCTTGCATAAATTGACCGTGTAGTTATTCTTGCCAACAGTACATCTCCTTTTTCTATAGGCGCCCCGCTCCTCCATGTAGACTGCACTCCAAAATGATTGCTGCTGGCAGAAAAGACTTCGGCGGTAAAAACAGGCGGTTTACCCGTATCCTGTTTTACATTAAAGGTAGCCGCTTTATCCAAAGCGCTTCCTCCCTTAAACACAAACCCTGTAGCAGGGTTGGGTGAAAATACACTCCCCGGGTTGAAACCTTTGAGAACTGAAGGAAGCGGCTGAGGCATCTGAGCGGTTCCTGCTAGTACAAAATACGTTAGTATATAAAGAGAAAGCCCAATTCTTTTCATCGTTACTATTTAATAAGTGATACTTGCCTGCACATCTGGTGTGCCTGTAGTAATAGCTGATCGTGGCCCTATTTTTCTGCCCTCATAAACTTGTTCTTCGTCGCCAAAGTTTACGATCGCTCTTCTTCCTGAGGAAAATATAGTTTCCTGTACTTGATGATCGGCTGTTACAAAGCGATGCGAGATCATTTCATCGTAACCGATCTTTTGCAGCCAGGGGCAGATGTTCTGATAACTCTCGATAAAAGTTTGCCGGTATTTATCCCACCTTTGTTTATCGATAGTCCATACGGGAGCGGTTCCATACAATATATTGAACAAGTCCTTCTTCCACCAAATTTCTGGCATATGGTGATTGGCATCATCCCATCTCCATGTAGTAACAATGGCATCATGATAAACAAGCTGGTATAAAGGCACTCTTATTCTCTCGTTGATCGCCCATTCAAGGTAATTTTTGTCGGCTACATATTCGCCCACCATGATAGACGGACGGGATGGATTTGACCAGTTTCCATAATAGTAAATAGAGCCCTTTTTTCTCCTGTCTTTTGACCGGTATAACATCCTGTGCAATGTCGTCATTCCGTGAGCGTAAGCTGTAGTAGGAACGCCATAGTCGGCGCCCCATTCCATACCGACAATCATCTTGTATTTATCACGGAACAACTTGTTGAGGTCAACAATTGCCTGCTTGTATTCAGAGCGTGTCAGAGGATTCTGCTTTCCATAATCTTCAAAAATACCACTGGCTAAAAAGCCATCCAGAAAGAACGATTCGTGTTTATAAATAGTAAGTTCCCTGTCTGTACGCAATGTAGGAATAATGGGGATGATGGTTTTTGGGTTGATATCATAACCAAAACCGGAATAATGTAATTTGCCGCTTTTCTCGAGTAATGTAATTTGTCTGAAAAGTCCTGGAAAGGAAAAGCGGTTAAGATAAGTACCGCTTGTATTTGTTGGATCTATAACTCCAATCGTGTCTCTTAAGTGTGCATCTCTAAATAGCTCGTACACACCGGATAAGTAACCGAGCTCCTTGATCTTATCGTCATAGCCAGCTTCGGGGTAAGGAGGGTGATTGGGGTTCCATAGAATAAATGCTTTTTCAATGCCCGACTGCTTCAACTCACGTGCAAAGCTCGTCTCCCTGCCCGTATCCCATAGATAAATGTTAACGGCGCCAATTAGTTTACTAATAGCTGGATGCTGCTGTTGTTTCTCGGTAAGGGTAATACCTTTGCCGTTGGTTGCCCAAACATACTCCCTGTACTTCTTACATTGAGCTACGTACCCTCCTTTATCGAAAAAATGATAGGTCACCTTTCTAGTGTAGCCAAAGGATCCTTTAACGGAAAGCCAGACAGGTTCGAATGTTACCAGTTCCTGAACACGTGTCACATTCACTTCAGCATCGTCGGGCGTGTTAAGGATAGCCATATAACCACTTGCAAAGCTTGTATCTGTAATTCCTACCCATGGCATTGATAATCCCGTCATGGAATACATCTGATTTCTGCCTATGGGGTAATCCTTATTATCCACAGGAAGAAGAAAGCCTTCACCGTCGGTGTATAGCAGGTAGTGGCCTTTGTCAGGGGCTATGAATGCTGAAGGAAATGTAATCTTATCAAAGGGTATTTTCTTATCTGCGGTTAGCGCTACTTCCAGCCCGGAAGAAGAGTTTAGGGTATAACTAACTTCGAAAGAGTAAGTTCCTGAAAAAATCACTTTTAAGGTATTCCCTTTCTGAGATACTTTAACCTCCGTAAACTGTTCGGTCGACCGAGACTGCTTCCACTCTTTGCCAATTCTCTTATCTTTAACAGAGAGCAAGGTAGTAACATCATCAAAGCTTACCTCGAGATTACTGTCGGATAGTACCCATACCTTGGCATTTGCCGTTAACGACAGTACTGCTATCATTAATACAATAAATGCCCCTCTTGCAACAACATAAGCTAAAGGGGTTAGCTGATTATTCTGATTAGAGTACATATTCATTAATATTCTTACTTAGTTAAAGAATCAATCCGTACGATTCCTGATGCTGGTACCGCGATCTTCAATAAACCTTTACTAAATCCAAGATCCTGCTTTCGGATTAGGTCGCCAGTGCAGTTATAAACAGAAATAGTACGTAGTCCGTGATCTTTTGAAAGGTCAAGTACTAGATTATCCTGATGGGTACCATTTACCAGCATAGTTTTTTTGCTGAAATTTTGGGGAGTTAATATAGTAGGTTGATAAGCGACGATAACTGTTTCATCTTTTAGGGATACTTCGGACCATGAATAATGGGCTTGTGGACCGTAGTTAATAGCTTTACCACGCGTCAGCACTTCATTAAAAGCGCTCCACTGCTCTAATAAGAAGTGCAGCATTTTAAACTGCGAAGCATTCATTTTGGTAAGATCAGTTGATACCTGTGGAACGGAAAGCATCGTATGCAGTAATTGAAGTGCTGAATGCTCCGGTTTTTCGTGTTCATTCCATGCCAAGGGATCTGCATGTATCACCTGCCTGTTGAGGTTCCGTGCGTCGAGTGTACGCGTTCTGTTCTCCATAATATCATTCGGGCAGTCGATTGCCCGGAACATGTGAGCGTACTGTTGCAATACGGGGTTGGTATAAAATTGCCTGTACTCAATAAGGACATCCGGGTTTACTGCCCTGCATCCTTCATAAATGTCAGCCAATAATCGAACGGCAGCTTCTTCTATACTTTCGTAATCACGCCCATCGCCAGTCGCAATATTCTTGTTGGGATAACGACTATTGACAAGATCCATAAAATCGATCTTAAAACCATCGATCCCGCTCTCCTTCAACAAACTTATCAATCGCTGCGACAGATACTTTCTTACCTCAGGGAAACGAGGGTCCACCACCCAGGCGCTTGCCCAGTTGGCCTTGTATAGCATTTTATCTTTCAGATGTTCGTATGCCTTCGACTTCTCCCCGATCATGCTTGGGCCTACCCAGAGCATATAGCTCATACCTGATTTCTGAACCTTCCTTACGTGACCTTTAAAGTCTTTAAATCGCACCGTATCCACTTCCCAATCCCCATTGTAAAGACAGTAACCTCCTTTGGCATCCTGTGCCTTCTGCCATCCATCGTCTACTATGATCGTCTCGCAGCCAAGCTTCCGCGCCAGGCTCGCCTGTAGTTCTACATTTGATGCGTTTACCCCGTCTGCTTTAAGGGCATACCAAGTGCAGTAAAAAGGCTTGTGGGCCTTCTTTGGAACAGGGGCAAACACCAGGCTCTTCTCCTTCTGCCACCAGTTTAAAAGATCGCTTTGTGACTGATTATACTGGACATCTCTTATATCAAATCTTATTTTAACCTTATAGCCTTCCATTGATTTCGTGAGATATTCGAACAATCCGATGCGCACATCGAAGCCTACGCCATTTTCTTCGTTCTCACCTATCTTGAAAGTTACGGGGTAGATTAATTCTGAAACGCCCATTGTGAGCCGGTTGCGGCTGTCGTTGTTAATAAACGTCACACTGGGTTGATCCATCATTGCCGATGTAAAAATCGGCTTGGCAGCAAAACTAACTGGCAACATACGGGAAATCTCGAAATTGTACAACGATGTGGGTTCCTTGGTTGCATTGGCTCCGTAAGGGCATAAATAACTTTGAATATCAATAGAAGGTAATTTGAAGGTGACAACGATTGGCTTAGGGACCGAAATTCTGAAGGCTTTTAAAATAATCTCCATTTCATAAACACCTTCCATAACAGAAAACACGTGCACCTCTCTTGAGAAGCTTTCATCTTTTCCCTCTATCTGTAATTGCAGGTTTCCTGCTTTGTACAACTGCGCCTTGACTAAAAGGGGTATAATAAACAAGACAAGCAAAACGGTCTTTCTCATTTCTTCTTATTCTCTAATTGCGAAATCTTATTGCTCATTGGCACCTCGGTCCCTTTTTGTAGCAATGGGCCGTTTTTTACCCTCGATATCGGTAGCCTGCTGTAAATCGTCTGTTCCGGTTCCTATAGCGGGGCTTCCTTTTTTCGGCAGGAAGCTTTTGGTAGTTAAGCGAACTGGTATGCTATAGAATAGGGGCTCCCTTACAATATCATGTTCACCTTTAAATACCTTTTGCTCGCTTGGATAAAGATTGTAATCCCAGCGAATAGCCTCGTTTCTGTTATCAGATGTTACCCGGCCGCCCGGCCGTGGTACAATTATATTATTTAGGATTACAATATCACTCGACCTGTTCGGAAAAAGCTCTTCATATCCAACCACCGAACCGTTCCAATAAGTAGTATTATTAATGATGTCAACATGGCTCGTTCGGAATGTATGAATACCTGATCCTCCATTATATGCGCTTATGTTGTTTGCTATCAGTGCACGCCCCTTCCATTCGGGTCGTTTAGAGACAACCCGCTTTATATTCGGAGTTAATGTGGAATCTGCATTAGGGTTAGTAGCGCCTGTTTTTAGATCTGTAACATCTAGTAGAATGCCATTACCATCACTCAACTTCCCCGTTCTTTCCCACGGAACAAGTGTCTTATTATTCCAAACAAGATTTCTTTGGATAATAATGTGATAACCAGGTTTGTCATCAAAAGCCCAATTATTCAAGGTAGTTAATCCAGACCCAGCATAACGCATATACCAGGCATTATCGAAAATAGAACAGTCTTCTACTGTTACATAATCGGCTTCAAGAACGGTAATGCCTCCTCCAGGACATTTACCAACAGAACAATTTTTGATAATAACATGATGGGGTTTGGCATCGTCTGGCATTCGTCTGCCATCGATAACAATACCATTGGTGTTGAACACTGAATTGGGAGTAGTGTTCTTTGCATCATTTAATGCGTCTTTCAACGTAAGGGAATCATTACGGCCGATTATTGTCAATCCGTCCAGAACATGATAAGAACTTGTAATAGTGATCCCACCCCATCCCGAAGCATGCAGCTCTGGCCGTTGACCTGGCAATGCTTTCCAGGTTATCCATGCGTCTGGTCTACCTGACTTACTAATTGTAATGAGAGAGCCACTATTATTTCTGCTCGTATCTTCATAGATTCCATTCCCTATCAATACTATATCTCCTGCACCTACCACTTCCGCAGCTTTTTTCAATGTACGGAAGGAAGTTTTAATAGTTTTTCCATCATTTGAATCACTACCTAAGCCAGATACATACCATTGATTAAAAGAATAGCGATCGCTTTTTTCTGGCTGTTGATAGTAGGAGCCATAAGCTGGATTTGTAACCGCAAGAGAAAATGTATATAAAATAACTACACTGAAAGTCAAAAAATTCATCATTACTAATTAGAATTAAAATTTACCACAAAGGATTTTGCAACAACCCCCGAGCAATATCTATTTCACCTTGTGGAATCGGATAAAGATACATCTGCGGCTGAAATACACGGTTTTCTACAACGTTGGGAACATAAGTGAATTTATTTGTAGCGGCGATTCTGGTTATTGTAACACCTCTCAAAGGTGCTCCAAGAGCAGAAGGTGCCACCATCCATCTGCGCACGTCCCATGCCCTATGATCTTCAAACGCCAGTTCCACTCTTCTTTCGTTGCGGATTTTATCTCTTACTTCCGATTGTGAAAGAGCGGTAGGTAGACCAGGCATAACCACACCGGGTCTGTTGCGCACCCTGTCATAGTATATTTTTATGTCAGCGTTACCGGGGCTGTATTCATTAAGTGCTTCTGCATAGTTTAGGTATATCTCAGCTAGCCTGAAATAGATCCAGCTATGAACCGAAGTCTGGGCAGTCGCAAGTGTGAGATTAAGAGATTCATTAACATATTTCCGAAGATAATAACCCGTTTTCGTGGCATTTGCAATCGGTTGCCCATCCCTTCCTCCGGTAAATGTTTCGGCAACCGAAGGAACTCTCGGAATTCCAGGAACGGTAAAAGTGGAGTTGTTTACCAAAATGGTCAAAAACAACCTTGGGTCTCTGGCGGTTACTCCCGTCGCTGAATAAGGACTATCAGCATGGGCAGGAATGTTCCAGTCAAACTTTTCTGTTGTGGTGGCATTTACTTTAATTTCATAAGCATCTACTAGGTCCTGCGAAGGCCCCGTGCCGCTTCTGCCGCCAAAGCCTATCGGCAGGTTCTCGCGTTCAAACGTGTTTGATCCGCCATTCCTGCGGGTAAAAATAATTTCGTTATTATTAAATGTTCTGAAGAGGGTTGAATAATTCGCTGACAATGCGTAACCCGTTCCCGGCAGATCTATCACTGCCTTCGCCGCGTCGGCTGCCATCTTCCATCTGGCAGCACGATCCCCTGTAGGTAAGGAGATTAGCAAAGGCTCTGCATAACCGCCAGCCCAGGATGGGTTATTGAAAAGCTCACTTGCAGCATAAAGCAATGTTCTTGCTTTTAATGCCAGAGCGGCTCCTTTTGTACATCGGCCTAGATCTGCTGCTACAGGGAATGTAACAGGCAGATTATTTGCAGCAGAATCACATTCGCTGGTAATGAACTGTATGCATTCCTCAAGTGTGTTTCGTTTGATATTAGGCACATCGTCAACTGAAAGAGCAGTAGTAATAATCGGAACACCGCCATATCGCTTGATGAGCTCAAAGTAGAAAAAAGCGCGTAAAAACCTTGCCTCGTATTTCCATCGGGTTATTTCAGCAAGTCGTGTTGTATAAACCTCCTGTTGCGATGGCTGAGGATCCAATCGAAATTGATCTAAATTAACGCTGTCCGCGGAAAGAAGGAAAACGTTTGCCTTCCGGATACCTCTAAAAAAGCCGCCCCAAACGTTATTTGGGTTTGTGAATGGACTCCAGTTTCCATTATTGAAGTTTTGCACGGAACTTCC
>JACMJX010000278.1 GCA_014380425.1 Chitinophagaceae bacterium
ATAAAGCGCAGAAGCCCACCATGAATCCGAATTGTCATCATTCGTTTTTACAAATTTCACCGTACCGTTATACCCGATACTAAATTTATCAGACACCTTCCCCGTGATAACTGCATCCACTTGATTACCGTTTGCACCGCTAAGATCTTCTCCGCCTACATAGTTAAGGTAAGCCGAAAGCTTGCCTTCCGCAGCTGTACCATGCAACTGGGCGATGATGGATTTCTTTTCGAAGCTGGCAGTTGAATAGTCTGTCGGATTGGCGACACCTACCATAAACCCAAAGTTATCACTGATGGCAATATCTGCTTTTAGCCCTGTATGGAAGAACGGGCCGTAAGAGAACATATAACTCATGCTATAGTTGCGGTTCAACTGCGGATCGAGTAATTCGTATCCTACATGCGTACCGAATTTACCAAAGGTAAACTTGATTTTGTTGGAAGGAGCATATGTTACATATGCTTGTTTAACTGCGGCGAGCGTCCCTTCATCATTGTAGGAGAACTCTTCTGCCCTGCGGCCAAACCCTAGATCCGCCACAACACCTACTTTACCCGTGTTATAGTCGAATTTAACAGAGGCCATACCCAATTCGAATGAGTTATGTGACTTGGTGAAGCTGGTAGGGCTGTTATAGACGGCATCTCCCAGGCCAGCATTTTTAAGATCTTTATTATCTGCAGAATTGAATCTGTAATAAGCATCTACACTTCCGGTGACCGTAAGTTTAGGCACTACGACAACGGTAGTATCCTGAGCGTATGTTGCTGAAAGTACTGATGTAGTGATAAGCGTCGCACAAATCTGTTTTAACATGGTATTTTTTTTATTTCGTAGAACTGATTATTTAATTTGATCCAGGTCGATATTGAGTAGTAACACATTTATTTTAGTAGTACCGAACATTCCGGCAAGTGGCTGCTCCGTATGCTTTTCTATGAGTGCACGTACTTTCTCTTCGCCTATACCCCTGGCTTTGGCTATTCTTTGCACCTGAACGTTGGCGCCGGGCACGGAGATATTGGGGTCAAGACCACTTCCCGAAGCCGTAACCAGTTCCGAAGGAATCTCTTCTTTTTTTACGGATGGATTGTGTACCAGGAAAGTGTCTACCCTTTCTTGAACTGTCTTCAGATAATCCGGATTGGAAGGCCCCTTATTGCTACCGCCACTTCCGGCAGCATTATAGCCTACGGCCGAAGGGCGGCTGTTGAAATAGTTATCGGCAGTAAAGCTCTGCCCTTCCAGTTTGTAGCCTACTACCTTGTCGCCAACGGCCACGGTTTCACCCTTGCCGCTATTAGGGCCAGCCTGTGCTATAGCCCATATGATAGCCGTATAAAGAACGGTAAATACAAGAATGGAAACGAGCGTTAATCGTATGGCGGGAAGAATATATTGTTTCATTTATTTTAATTTAGATAATTACTTAAACCCAGATAGATACCAGGAGATCGAGCAGTTTGATTCCTATGAAAGGAACGATGACACCACCGAGCCCGTAGATCAGAAGATTTCTTCTTAGCAGGGCACTGGCGCCAATCGGCTTATAGCTCACCCCCTTTAAAGCCAGCGGAATCAGCATGGGAATGATGATGGCATTGAAGATAACGGCTGACAGGATAGCGCTTTCCGGGCTGTGCAGCCGCATAATATTGAGTCCCTGCAAAGCAGGTACGGAAGCTATGAAAAGTGCAGGCACGATTGCGAAATACTTGGCCACGTCGTTGGCTATAGAGAAGGTTGTAAGCGTACCTCTGGTCATCAACAGTTGTTTCCCGATCTCCACGATCTCGATCAGTTTCGTAGGATCATTATCCAGATCGACCATATTACCTGCTTCCTTTGCCGCTGCTGTACCGCTGTTCATCGCTACGCCAACGTCTGCCTGTGCAAGCGCAGGGGCGTCATTGGTACCGTCTCCCATCATGGCTACCAGCTTTCCACCCTGCTGTTCTCTTTTTATATAGTTCATCTTGTCTTCCGGCTTCGCTTCCGCGATAAAATCATCTACACCTGCTTTATCAGCGATGAATTTAGCGGTGAGGGGATTATCACCCGTTACCATCACGGTCTTTACCCCCATTTTCCGTAGCCGCTCGAATCGTTCCTGTATACCGGGTTTAATAATGTCCTGCAGTTCGATAACACCTTGCACTTCATCGTTCTTGCTCACAACCAGCGGGGTACCGCCATTGGAGGAGATATCCTTTACTTTATCCGCTATTTCTGCAGGAAAGGGATGTCCGGCCTTGGTTACCATATTACGGATAGAGTCATAAGCCCCTTTACGGATCTTTGTTCCATCGGCAAGGTCGATACCGCTGCTCCTGGTTTCTGCCGTGAATTCAATGAACCCGGCTCCGCGGGTGTTGAAAGTCTTTACATTGATGTTCGCCAATTCGATGATCGACTTACCCTCGGGGGTTTCGTCTGCCAACGACGACAGTGCACAGGCTTCTACAAATACGGGTTTTTCAATGCCCGTAGCGGGATAGAAATTGGTAGCTTTTCTGTTCCCAATAGTGATCGTACCTGTTTTATCCAGCAATAGCGTATCGAGGTCTCCTGCAGTTTCCACGGCTTTACCGCTCTTGGTAATCACATTCGCCCTTAAAGCGCGGTCCATGCCCGCAATTCCGATCGCACTCAATAGCCCGCCGATAGTGGTAGGAATCAGGCAGACGAACAGGGAAATGAATGCTGCTATCGTGATGGGCGTATTGGCATAATCTCCAAAAGGTTTCAGCGTAATACATACGATAACGAAGATTAGCGTGAAGCCTGCCAGCAAGATAGTGAGCGCAATCTCGTTGGGCGTCTTCTGCCGGCTCGCACCTTCTACAAGGGCAATCATCTTGTCCAGGAAAGACTCTCCGGGCTCTGTAGTCACCCGCACTTTAATCTTGTCAGACAGTACCTTGGTGCCGCCCGTTACCGAACTTTTATCGCCACCGCTTTCCCTTATTACGGGAGCGCTCTCGCCTGTGATGGCGCTTTCGTCGATGGTAGCGATACCCCATATGATTTCGCCGTCCATGGGTATCATATCCCCTGCCTCGCAAAGAAATACATCTCCTTTCTTCAATTGTGACGATGGAACAATCTTTACTTCGTCAACGAAGATCTCACCTACAGCCTGTATCCATTTGGCCGGGGTCTCTTCTCTCGTTTTTCTTAAAGAATCTGCCTGCGCCTTTCCACGTGCTTCGGCAATGGCTTCGGCAAAGTTGGCGAATAACAATGTTAACAGCAGGACAAAGAAAATAACGAGGTTATAAGTAAGACTGCCCTGTTCTGTTTCACCAGAGGCGATCCAGATACATACCAGCAACATGATGGCAGTGCAGATCTCCACGGTAAACATGACCGGGTTGCGGAACATGATCCGTGGGGTTAGTTTTATAAAAGACTGCTTAAGGGCGGTTCGCACTAAAGGCCCTTCAAACAGTTTGGTAGCGGTATTTTTTGACATTGTTCTTTTATTTAATTACATGATTATACTTTGTGACAAAAGCACATTAACGCATTCCGAAAAATTCTGCTATCGGTCCAAGTGCCAGCGCAGGAAAGAACGATAGGGCGGCAATGATGAAAATGACGGCAAATGTCATGATGCCGAAAGTAGCCGTATCAGTCTTTAAGGTTCCGGCGCTCTCGGGCACATACTTTTTCCTGGCCAGAATACCCGCAATAGCTACCGGCCCGATGATCGGAAGAAACCGCGAAAGAGCCATTATTATCCCGCATGCTATATTCCAGAAAGGCGTGTTGTCACCCAACCCTTCAAATCCGCTACCATTATTGGCAGAAGATGATGTAAACTCATAAAGCATTTCACTGAATCCGTGGCTTCCCGGGTTATTCAACCAAGACGCGTATGTTTCCGGATCATTAGCATACAAATGAGAGGAGATAGCCGTTCCGGCAAGTATCAGCAGCGGATGCAGCAGTGCTATCAGCGCAGCTATTTTCATCTCTTTGGCTTCTATCTTTTTACCAAGAAATTCCGGCGTGCGGCCTACCATCAGTCCGCTGATAAATACGGCTATAATGATAAATACATAGAAATTCAGAAAGCCAACGCCCACACCTCCGTAAAAAGCATTGATCATCATGCCCAGCATAGCAAACATGCCTGTAAGCGGCGTAAAACTATCGTGCATGGCATTTACGGAGCCGTTTGAGGTAGTTGTTGTTGCGATACCCCAGTAAGCTGAAGCGGCCGGACCAAAACGAACTTCCTTGCCTTCCATGCTCCCCAGGTTCTGTAAAAGACCCATATTGCGGATGGCATCGCTGCCGTTCATTTCCAGGTATATGGATGGAATCAGAAGCAGCAGAAACCCTAAGGTCATAACGCCGAAAACCATCCAGGCCAGTTTAGGCCTTTTGATCATAAAGCCCAGGGCAAAGATCATGGCGATCGGTATCAGGTTAATACTGATATTTTCCAGCATGTTGGTGAGATAATTGGGATTTTCGAAGGGATGCGCACTGTTCACGCCAAAGTATCCACCTCCGTTGGTTCCCAGCTGCTTGATGGCGATCATGGCGGCAGATGGCCCCCTGGAAACGTTCACCGTATCACCCTGCAGCGAAATAAACTGTCCCTTGCGCTCGAAATTCATGGGAGTGCCATTGAACAACAGTATGACTGCTAACACGATCGATAAAGGAAGTAATACCCTGGTACAGGATCTCACAAAATAGACATAGAAATTACCCAGCTTCTCGGCATTCTTTTCTTTTAAAGCTTTAAACACGATAGCACAAGCTGCCATACCGGTACCGGCACTTATAAACTGGAACAACATGAGCAGCAACTGCCCAAGATAAGACACACCCGATTCTCCGGAGTAGTGCTGAAGATTGGTATTGGAAACAAAACTGACCGTAGTATTGAAAGCCAAATCCGCGCCCATGGATGGATTACCATCCGGGTTAAGCGGCAGCCAGCTCATATTCATCAATACGAGCATCGAGAACAGGAACCAAACGAAGTTAATGAGCAACAGAGCAACCATATTCTGCTTCCATGTCATCTCCTTTTCCGGCTTCACTCCGCCCAGTTTGTAGAACAGATTGTCTAACGGTTTCATAACGGCATCCAGCCAGGTTTTGTCGCCGTTATACACTTTTCCAATATACCTGCCCAGTGGAATGGCAAGTAAAATGGTTATAACGAACATGGCTATTACGCCAAAGATTTCTGCATTCATAAAATGTTGCTGTTTTTACAGGTTTAAAATTTTTCGGGTCGAAGTAATACGTACACCAGGTAGATGAAAACGATGACGGCGACTACAAATACAAAAGTTATCATACGTGTTGATTTTATATATTATCGAAGAACTCGATGCTCTTATAAAAAATATAGAAACACAAGGCACCGGCTAAAAGAAGAAGAATAGTTAACATGGCTATTTATTTTTAAGTAAAACATAATTAACATCCAGGGCCCATCACTTGCTTGATGTAAGCGCTGTACAAAGGCATGGGGATGCTGGCGCGCACCAGCTGCCATTCCGTGGTGTTACAAGACATTCTTATAAAGGAAAACGAATAAATAAAAACATTCTCAACAGCACTTCGAACGGCGTTGTTTCCTTTATTATAGATTTTGCAGGCTAACTGCATACACTTGTTGGCCTGGTAGAATTTGTGCGACAAAATCATCTTCCGCGTATAGGTCGTTAACACGGCGATAGACTCGTTAACGTTACCGATCGCTGAAATAAAACGCAGATCCGGAGCTACTTCAGGAAGCTCGTCTGCAATTAAAGCGGGCACTTCATACTGGTTCATAAAGTAATTATTGATGCCTTATACAGTTCCAACTGCCATGCCCCTTACAGGCATCCATGCCTGAAATCCCTGAAACGCTCGTCTGGCGGTCGTTCTATTATTTTTGGTGCTATTGGCGATAATTGACGGCAATAAAAAACCCTCTCATTATGAGAGGGTTTTATCAAAATGATGGCTATCTGTCAATGAAGGCCGTATTCGTCGATTTTTCGGTAGAGTGTGGCCAGGCCGATATTGAGCAGCCTGGCGGTTTCCGCCTTATTATGCTTCGTGTGGTTGAGTACCCGCTGAATATGTAGCTTCTCTATGCTGGCGAGATCGAATGCCGAAAGAATGCCTGGCTGCTGGTCCTGCACCCCGAATTCCAGGGGAAGATGTTCCGTCGTTAGTTCCTCCCCATTCGAAAGTATCACACCCCTTTCTATGATGTTCTTCAATTCCCTGATATTGCCTTTCCACCGGTGTCCTTCGAGGCTTCGCAGAAAACCAGCGCTCATTTCAGGAGCTTTCACCTTGCTTTTAGCGGCAAATACCGTAACGAAGAACCTGGCAAGAGGCGCTATATCTTTTTTGCGATCCCTTAAGGCGGGGAGTGTGATGGTGAATACGTTCAGCCTGTAAAAAAGATCCTCCCGAAACCTGCCCTCGTCTATATCTGCCTGCAAGCTTCTGTTGGTAGCAGTAATAATGCGTACATTCACCTTGGTAGTTTTAGTATCACCGAGTTTAATGAATTCGCTGGTTTCCAGTACGCGAAGTAGCTTGCTTTGAAGGTCAAGCGGCATCTCTCCCACTTCATCGAGAAACAGGGTTCCTGTATCCGCTTCTTCTATCAAACCCCTTTTGTCACGCGCGGCATTGGTAAAAGCACCTGCCTTATATCCGAAAAGCTCACTCTCCAGCAGCTCTTTGGAAAACGAACTGCAATTCAACGCTACAAAAGGCTTTGTAGCCCGGCGGCTGGCGTTGTGAATCGCTTGTGCAAATACCTCCTTGCCGGTTCCCGTTTCACCAAGCAATAAAACCGTGGTATCATTCGGTGCTACTTTCCTGGCCAGCTCCACTGCGTTTATTATTAATGGAGAGTTGCCGAGGATATTGCCGAAGTCATATTTCTTACCCACTTGGTTCTCCAGGTGCGCGATACGCTTTTGCAGTTGCGCCTTCTCCATAGCCCGGTGAAGAAGCGGGATGATCCGGTCATTATCATCACCCTTGGTAATGTAATCGAAAGCGCCGTTTTTGATGGCCTGTACACCATCGGGTATATTACCATAGGCCGTTAGCAGAATCACTTCCACCTGGGGACATCGTTCTTTAACGAGGGCAGTCAATGCAACTCCGCTCATATCCGGAAGCTTTACATCGCAAAGCACGGCATCTACGTCGTTTTGTTCCAGCTTTTTAAGGCCCGTTTTGCCATCGCCCGCTTCCAACACGTCGAAGCCTTCTGAGCGTATGATACGCACCAGAAGGCCTCGAAGCTTTTCTTCATCATCTATTATTAAAACCGTTTTCAAGCTATTAATCTCTAATGAGCCTGCAAATTAGGAAAACAAGATGGAACCAAGTTATTCTTTTGCCCGGTCATCGACGATTTAATGACCGGGCTCAGAATATCGTTGGACTATTTTATGAAAGAAGTGGTTATTGTCTTGTTATTGTTTACATACACAAGATAATAAGTTCCTGATCCCAACTGGCTTACATCAATACTTCTTTGTTTAGAACCAGTTGTAACATTGTACTCGCTGACCTTACTTCCTTGCGCCGTGTAAATTGTTAGCGTAGCATTGGCGGTGGCCTCCGGATAAGAAACAGTACAAACAGATGATACAGGATTCGGGAATATCTTCAGAGACGGTATGATAACTGCAGTATCCTTTGGCCTTCTTTCAGTAAACAGCGCGATTGCTTTGCTTCGCTGAACGGAACTATCTTTATCAACTACTCTCACACGATAGTAAACGGTATCTTTAACGATTTCAGCGTCAGTATAGGAGTACGAACTTCCAGTGGAAGTGTTTTGTGCCGGAACAACTCCGATATCGGTAAAAGATGTGGAATCCTTGCCTTTTTCGATCACAAATTCACGGGCATTTACTTCCGATGTTGTTTTCCATCCTAACGTTGCAAGACCCCCGTTCACGGTGCCGGTAAATGCCGATATTGTAGTTGGCACAACGATCGGTGTTTCAACAAATAGCGCGAGTACTTTAGTTCGCCGAATGGAACTATCTTTATCTACTGATCTCAAACGGTAGTAAACGGTGTCGTTAACGGTTTCAGCATCAGTGTAGGAGTACGAACTTCCAGTGGAAGTGTTTTGTGCCTGAACAACTCCTATATCTGTAAAGGATGTTGAATCGTTGCCTTTTTCGATCACAAATTCACTGGCATTTGCTTCCGCTGTTGTTGTCCATTCTAACGTTGCAAGGCCTCCTGTCACGGTGCCGGTAAATGTAGATATTGTAGTTGGCAGAACGATCGGAGCTTCTTCAGTCATAAACACATCATCAAAATAAACAGGTATGGTACTGGCGCCCAAAAAGAAACGCAGTGCCACAGAACCTGTGTAAGTGCTCGTGTAAGCATAAGAACCGTACGTTGCCTGGGAAGTAGTGATACTGATATTTCTTGAAAAGATGGTAGCGAAAGGAGAAGCATTCTGAAGAATCCTTAACCCTACAGTACGAGCAGAGTCTGCGCTTGCTTTGAAAGTAATGATATAATTCCTGTCCTTAACCAAAAACACGTTGGTGCTCAGCTGTATATTATCAGAGCTTACTGGCGTTGGAAGCGTAGTTATGACCACTTTACCCACGTTGGTAGCAGAGCCTGTAAGTGGAACTGATTGCACTGTAGAGACGCCTCCGTTTTTATTGGAGAACGTCCAGGAAGCAGTATTCACATCAAAAGTTGGATTAGCCACCATATTGCTTCCCGGAGGAGGCAGCACCGGCGTAACGGTCAATAACTGCGTTACATTTCTGGCCGGGTTGGTAGTATCATCGCCCGCCTGCGAAGCCGTTATCGTAGAAGTACCGGCATTTCCAATACGAATCTGACCAGCAACAATGGTAGCCACCGATGCATTCGAACTGGTATAAGTAATCTGCAGGCCTTTACTGGATGTTGCACCCGGATCGAAGTTCGGGCTTCCGACCACTTTTACCGGCAATGGATTAAAGGAGATGGTTTGCAGCGCTTTGGTGCCGTCATATCCATAACCCGCTATAATGAAATTGTAAGGATTCTCATCCAAATCGTCATTGGCGATACTGATGGTGCCAGCATAATTACCAGGTGTAGCTGAAGGGGTAAGCACTACCTGGAACGTAACCGATCCATTGGGAGATATGGTAGCAGGCGCATCTGTGGCAAGAGAAAATCCGGCTCCTGTGGTATTGGCAACTTCCACTTTTGCAGTGGTGCCGGTCAGGTTGAGCAGCAGGTCACCTATATTGCGGATAGTAAAGGTAACTGTTTTAGGCGCCGTTGATGATACATCGCCAAAGTCGTATCTACCACTATTATCAGATATCTCAGTAGTGTCCTGAAAGAGCTTTATCTCGGTTCTTGGAATAACGGTAGCATACTCATAAGCCCCCTTATCGCTTGCAAAGCCTACCGGGCGGGCAACGCCTAGAATATCTGTACTGCTGAACTGGCCCGGAATATTGCTGCCATTGTTGATAGCAGGGCTGGTAGGGTTCAACTGCAGGTCAGCCGCGGCAGTTGTGGCAAGCGAAACGAACTGAGGATTGGCCGTTCTATCCTGAGGGCCGTTTTTATACGAAGGCCCGTTGAAATAAAGATTATAGTCATAAATCGTATTGGCGTCATTTCCATTGCAATTGCCGCCAGTGCGTGCATACATGATATTATTGTAGATCCTTACATCCGAACATTGATTGGCATCGATTTCAGGATAGCCTACTACCGTACCGTTATTGTAAGCTGTGTTGTTGATGATATCCACGTGAGCACATTTATAGGCATGCACTCCACCGCCGCCGTTATTGTAACTAACGTTATTTTCCACCAGGTAACGGCCTACATAAGGGAAGGTGGTAGTACCATTGCCAAGATTTACGTCTAATATGATGCCATTACCATCGCTTAATGCGTCGATGCGCTCCCAGGGGATCAGTGTTTTATTGTTATGCACAACATTGTTGCGGATAAATATCTTATAGCCAGTTACGTTATCTATGCTTGCGGGGTCAAGAATACTGATTCCGCTGCCAGCATACATAGAGTACCAACAGGTGTTGTAAATGAGGTTGTTCTCGATAGTAACATAATCGCATCTAAAACCCCCGATTCCACCACCTGTATCGTGAATTTTACAATCCTTTATGATAATGTGATGCGCATTAGTAGTATTGCCGATAGAAATAGATCCGCAGTTATACATCGAAATCTTATTCCAGTCCCTGATACCGTTCTCATAATTCTGCCAGGTCTGGTAAGCATCTGCATAATTCAGGAGCTGATTGGTTCCCTCTATTTCAAGCCCCGAGACAACAATATACGACGCATCGATAGCGATCGCCCGCCATATCTGGAAAGAAAGCCCCGTAAGCAGTTGGAGTTTCGGCGTATGTCCTGGATATGCCTTGTAGGTAATATAAGCTCCGTCAGTTCCCGAACGGTTGATAGTAACAATACTTTGCAGAAAAGTCGACACCGGTGTATATGTGCCGTTCATGATAAAAACCGTATCTCCCGGATTGGTAAGATCGGCTGCTTTCCGGATAGTTGCAAAGGGCTGTGCCAGTGTACCAGGGTTGCTATTGCTTCCAAGGAGGGCAGATACATAATAATCAGTTGCTAATAACTTGGAAGTGTTGAATACAAAAGAGAGAAGAAGGAAAAAGGTAATAAATCTTTTCATAATGGTTGTTTTTGATCAATGCATCGTTTTAAAATTGTTTAATACAGTAAGTATGATGTCCATACTTTTTTCGATTCATGAAAATAAGTATTAATTCTATAATAGAAAAAATTCAGTATTGTTGAATAGGCTAGCTGAAGCATACTATAGTAAATGGCGTATGCTTCAGTATCATTTGAATCGATACGGCTGGAAGAACAGGATTACTCAACAGGAAGCCTGACCTTATTCAAGGCAAAGATTTCTGCCAGCAATTTGTACGACTGCAGGCGATCCTCGAAGGAGTCCGTAAAAGTAGATACTACGATTTCATCTATTTCAAAGCGATCTGCCAGTTCCCTGAATGTGTGCTCCACGAGGTCAGGCGTGCCCACTACCATCCGGTTTCTGTTGTGCAGCACACGCTGCCATTCCATATCAGAATACTTGTAATCCTTAATGTCCTCATAAGAAAAAGATTCTTCAAACCGGCCCTTCTCGAAACTAATGAGCCGGTAATCCATCATCGCCTGCACCTCCTTCACTTTCTGTTCGCTTTCGGAACAAAATGCAAAGATGCCGACATTCGCAAGCGGTTCCGGCAGCTCCGCCGAAGGGCGAAAACGCTCCCGGTAATTCCTCAATGCCTCAGCACCACCAATGGGGTTGATAAATTGGGCAAACGAAAGCGCCATCCCGAAATGAGCCGCGAGGTAGGCGCTCTCACCACTGGAAGTAAGCATCCATAAAGCCGGCGCCGTGTCGATCCTGGGTATGGCACGAACCTTTCCATAAGCAGTACCTTCCGTTGCTTCATCGTAAAGAAAAGACTTGAGATCGCCGAGTTGCTTTATGTATTCACGGGGGTCGAATGAATTGGAGGGATTCAGCAGTTGCGCAGTCAGCCGGTCGCCACCCGGCGCACGCCCCAGCCCCAGATCTATCCTACCCGGATAAAGCGCCTCCAGCAACTTGAAATTTTCCGCCACCTTCAGCGTACTATGATTCGGAAGCATGATTCCGCCAGAGCCGAGCCGTATGCGAACGCTTTCGCTGGCAAGGCGGGCAATAAACACTTCAGGAGCGGCACCCGCCAGCGTCACGGTATTGTGATGCTCGCTGATCCAGTAGCGGCTATACCCCAGTTCATCAGCCAGTTTCACCAATTGTATGCTTTCCTGCAAGGCCTCCGAAGCATTGCTTCCCCTGCGAACGGGCGTCTGGTCAAGTACACCCAGTTTAAGTTGCACGCTGCTCATTATCTGGTAATTTATAATCTATAACCAGCAGGCAGCATAAAAGTTTGGGTGTATTAGCGGTACTTTTCTTACCTAAACTGTTACTTTTCCCCTCTCTCGATCGGTAAATTTACAATCAGGAAAAGCTTGGCGATCATCCCATAATCTCAGGCAAAGTCTTTACAGCATTGGGTTTGGATTTGTAAATAAGGTCATTGGCATAATAAAGAGTCGCTATTATTGCTTTGAAACTCATTACTCGGGGGTGTATCTTTGAATAATCAAACACGAAATAGTAATAGTAAGGTTTGAAAAGCTGTAACCAGCGCAAGAATATTTTTACCTTTTTTCATATGGCAAGCAATCGTTAGCGCCCGTTGTTTCTACAATGGGCTTTTTTTATTGGCTCTATTTCTCTAGAATCAACCAAAAATTATATAAGACTAATTTAACGAACGATTGTCTGTTCGATAATTTATCTGTTAAAGGCTTTTCGGGCCCAACTCTCAAAGTTTGGAAGTGTTATGTTAAGCAAATTTCGAATGGATGCAGTATCCGGATTGAGC
>JACMJX010000279.1 GCA_014380425.1 Chitinophagaceae bacterium
AAGTGGTAAAAGGCGCGGCAGGGCTTCGCTTAGCAGGTTTAATCGTTATATCAGTGACGGTATAGGCGGCACTTTTACAACTTTGCAGAAATTTTTCTGCATCTACCTCGGAGCTTATCTTTAATGGACTTTCCGCTTTAAAGCTTATTTTTTTGCCGTTGATATCGTTTGCAATGAAAATAGCTTCTATTTTATAAGAGCTCACTGCAGTAAACTGATTGATTTCCCGCTCCCGTTCCACTATTAGTCGTACAGCAACACTTTGAACCCTTCCTGCACTTAAACTCCTCTGCATGCCTATCTTTCTCCATAGGACAGGACTAAGCTCAAAGCCTACGATTCTGTCCAGCACCCTTCTAGCTTGCTGTGCATTCACCAGATCCATGTTGATAACGCGGGGATTTTGTACTGCCTTCTTTATCGCGGGTGCTGTAATTTCATGAAATACTATTCGCTTGGTAGTTTTAGGATCCAGCCCTAAAACCTCAGCCAGGTGCCATGATATGCTTTCGCCTTCGCGATCCTCATCCGAAGCTAGCCAGACTTCTCCCGATTTCTTCGCCAGACTTTTTAGTTCTTTAACGACCCGCTCTTTGTCTTCCGGCACTATATAGCTCGGCCTAAAATCATTGGTGAGATCGATACCCATATCATCTTTAGACAGATCGCGTATATGGCCATAACAGCTCTTTACCTCAAAATCCGCGCCCAGGATCTTCTCGATAGTTTTAGCTTTCGCTGGGCTTTCTACAATCAATAAATTCTTGGCCATAATGCTTAATATTTGATAAAATTCGTACTCCGAACCTGCAAGTATAGATGATAAGATGCAAAATAAAAAATTCACCCTCCACTAGCAAGGGGAGAAATACCCGTTAAATACGGAATTTGACGGTACTTATTGCACTAGATGAAAAGTTACATATCTGTCTTTAGTGCAACTGCTGTAAAATGAGATCGCTTACCTCTATCGCCCAACGCCCGTATTGTTTCTCCAAAGGGTGAACACCGTCTGAAGCCAGTGAAGAAGAACTGCGTGCTGGCTCCCCGGCGCCAAAAGTGATATCTACATAATGCACATTGTATTTCGATGAAATTTGCCGGTTAATCGCGTTATAAGTATCTATTTCCGATAATAACCCCTCTTTTCCGCTTGTAGCCGCAAGGGATGTTATCCCCCCGTTTGGAATCGAAAGAACAATTACATGGCTCCTATTTCTACCTGCAAGAGCGACGGCTTGCTTTACGAGCGTTTCGAAGTGATTCTTGTAAAGTTCCAGCGCATAGCCATGATATTGGTTGCTTGCTCCTATCAGCAGCGTTACAAAATCATATTCCGACTGCAGAAGGTTGCTGTCGATGCCATCGGTCAGCAGTTCTTGTGTTGTCCACCCGGTTACGGCAATTATTTCCGGCGCATTGAAATGAAGGCCATTTCTGCGCAACAACTGCACGGTTTGATAAGGAAAACTTTGTATAATGGGAACACCTTCACCAATGGTATAGGAATCGCCGAGCGCCAGATAGGTGTACTTTTTCAATGTCTCTTCGTTTTTGGAGTGGCTGAAAATAGCAGCAGCTACAAATACAAATACTGCTAGAATGAAAAGTTTTTCTTCCATACGCAGCTATTAAGCCATATCTGCAGCCCATTTATCCCTGTCATCGGGGGAAAACTTCCAGGGGGCAAAGTTGTTCTCTACGTTATTGAACATTCCATTCCATTCCTGGGGTGCATTACTTTCTTCCATTACAAGAGAACGTCGCAGTTCGAAAATGATCTCGAGTGGACTTATACCTACAGGGCAGGCTTCCACACATGCATTGCACGTGGTACAGGCTCTTAACTCCTCGGTAGAAATATAATTATGCAGAAGAGTTTTGCCGTCATCTTTAAATTCGCTGTTAAGATCTAGATTGCGGCCTACTTCTTCCACCCTGTCCCGCGTATCCATCATTATTTTTCTAGGATTCAGTATCTTACCTGTTTGGTTCGCCGGGCACGCAGCCGTGCAACGGCCACATTCGGTGCAGGAGTAAGCATCCAAAAGATTTCTCCAGCTCAAATCCATTACGTCGCGGGCGCCAAATTTACCCGGAGGAATGGCGTTGGCAGGTGCCAGTTCTGGTTGCATGGCATAAAGTACCTCGTTCTGAATCTCTTTCATATTCTTCATATACCCCTGAGGTTTCAGTCTTGCAAAGTAAGCATTTGGAAAAGCAAGAAGAATATGAAGGTGTTTGGAATATGGGAGATAGTTAAGGAAGGCGAAAATTCCGGCAATATGCAACCACCAGCAGGCTCGTTCTGTGGCTACAAGTGTTTCATTGCTCAGCGAATTAAAAATAGGGTGCAGTAACGATGAAATTACAAAGTTCCCTGAATATCCTGCATAGTGCCCGTATCCTCGCTGCTGAAGTAGTGTGTCGGCAGTGTTCATCGTGAGGAAAAGCGACATCAGTATAATTTCAATAATAAGGATCAGGTTAGCATCGTTCCTGGGCCACCCTTTAAGCTCTCGCATCCGAAGGCGTTTGATTTGAAGAAGATTACGTCTTGCAAGAAATACGACGCACACGATAATCACTCCTAAAGCAAGCAATTC
>JACMJX010000280.1 GCA_014380425.1 Chitinophagaceae bacterium
GCGTGATCGCAGCATTACTGCATCATCATGAAAAGCAGGCATCTGGCATTGTAGCAGAAGCGGCTGCCCCTGCTGAAGTTAAGGCAATAGACGCTCCAATAGTGGAAACCCCTGTAGCGAAAGCTGAAGCTCCTGCAACTAAAGCTGAAGCTCCTGTAACAGCAGCCACTGCTACAGAAGCTCCGGTTACAGATACCCTGGAAACTGAAGCACCCATATCGGATATCTCTGCTACTGATACCCCTGCAACGGATACGAAGGTAACAGATACCCCGGCGACGGATAAGCCAGTTGCTGAATAATGATTATTTACAGCCGGTAATGCACCGGTGGTCAATTAATAGCCCAGGCCTGAGGGAAAATAAAGGCAAATTTTTTTAAACCATCCGCCGGACCTTAATAGGTATGAAGGCGGGAAAAATTTAATTCAAATGGCAGACGTAAAAGTATTAGCAGAACAATTGGTTAGCCTGACTGTAAAAGAAGTACAGGAATTGGCTGATGTATTAAAAGCAGATTATGGTATCGAACCAGCCGCTGCTGCAGTAGTAGTTAGCAGTGGAGATGGCGGCGGTGCTGCTGTTGTAGAAGAACAGACAGCCTTTAACGTAATCCTGAAAAGCGGTGGTCCTTCCAAACTGAACGTGGTTAAGATCGTTAAAGATCTGACTGGTTTAGGACTGAAAGAAGCAAAAGAACTAGTTGATAGCGCGCCAAAAGCGATCAAAGAAGGTGTTACAAAAGCAGAAGCAGACGAGCTGAAAGCGAAATTAACGGAAGCTGGTGCTGACGTTGAAATTCAGTAATCAGGTCGAAGCAATTAGAATTAATAAAAGGCCCGTACTTCCATCGAAAGATGCGTTGTACGGGTTTTTAAGTTGTTGCCAATAATTATTGTTGGCCAACTTGTTGCATTAATTGCCGTTATGAAGAAATTACTCATCCTTTTGCTGATTATAGGAGTATTGATTGCGGGTGTATTTTTTTATCTCAAACTGCGTAAATCAAAAGATTTTCAACCTGCTATTAAACAGCGACTGTCGAAACTTGTATCAGACGCTTCAGGCGGTTTATATAAACTGGAAATTGAAAACCTTGAAATCGACATACTTGATTCCAAACTTACCCTCGTTAATGCCCACCTGGTGCCGGATACGGCTATTTACACCTTACTGGAACAGCGACAAAAAGCACCGAATGATCTATTTGATGTACGTATAGATAAATTATCCATTGATGATATAGACATCACTTCCCTGGCTACAAATAAGAATATCCGGTTAAATAAATTGTTTGTCGATGCGCCTGAAGTAAAAGTCTGGCATAAAAAGCAGCCTTATAATATACCGGCAGATAGTAATAAAACAATCTACCAGCAAATATCGAAAGACATTAGCTCCATTAAAGTAGACACTATCCTGGTACGCAATGTCGGCTTTACCCATTATAACCGGTTAAAAAAAGATAAGAAAAGCCAGCTTAAAAATGTTAACCTTGTTTTTACAGGATTGCTCATGGATTCAACAACGCAATATGACAAAGACAGATTCTTGTATGCGGAAGATTGCAGGATCAGTGTTCAGGACTACACCATTAACACCTCGGATAATCTATACCGCTTCTCGGCCGCTATGCTGCAAATAAAAACGAGAGACCAGGTGATGGAAATGGATAGCATTTCGCTTAAACCCGTGCTTAACCGCGCTGATTTTTACAAGAAAGTCGGCTTTCAAAAGGACATATTCGATATTAAAATCGCTAAAATGGGTTTTAACAAAGTGGAATGGTGGTCATTGCTGGCGGAAGAATCTTTCCTTTCATCGGTAATGAGTCTTGAAGACGGAAGAATCAGGATATATAATGATAAGTCGAAGCAGCCGGAAGGCAAAAGTAGGCTGGGGAAGTTTCCGCATCAACTGTTGGCAAAAGTGCCGTTCAACATTGAACTCGATACCATCCGGCTATCTAATATCGATGTTTCTTATGAAGAGTTTAACCCGGTATCGAACGAAGCCGGGACTATTTCTTTCGATAACATAAGGGGTAAAATCACAAATATTACTAATAACCCGGCACGTATTAAACAGGACAAACATAGTATCATCGACGTAAACGCGGTTTTCCTAAAAAAAACGCCCTTAAAAGCAATATTTGACTTCGACCTTATGAGCATAAAAAGTGGAGCATTTGCCGTGAAGGCATCTTTAGGTTCTATAAGCAATGAGCAGTTAAATACCATACTTATCCCGCTGGCGATGGTTAAAATCAATAGTGTGCAGGTCAAGAGTGTGGATATTGCCGTAACGGGAGATAATTACAGGGGAAATGGCACCGTAAAATTGCTGTACGAAGACTTGAATATAACAGCCCTCAAAAACAAGGACGATACGCTGAAGAAAAGGTCCCTGCTCAGTTTTATAGCCAATAATTTTATCATCAAAAAGGAAAATCCGGAGAAAGGTGAAGCTCCCCGGGTGGAAAGCGGTACCCATCAACACGTTGCCTACCGATCTTTTTTCAACCTACTTTGGAAGACTATTTTTGTTTCTGCCGCCAAAACAGTAGGGTATAAGGCGAAGAATAAAAAATGAGAGAGCGGTATAAAAAGCCTCTAATCACTACTTAAACTTTCAAAATGGCCGTTTTTGGACTTTAAAATATCTTTTTACCTTTTCCCCATCTTTCCATACCTTTGCACTCC
>JACMJX010000281.1 GCA_014380425.1 Chitinophagaceae bacterium
GGATGGTTTCCTATTCAGACTACGATAAACACGCAGGGGAGTTTTGCAGTTCTGTTCGCTTCGCTCCTTAAGGCGTCGATTCTTCCGGCTCTGTCCATGCTTTTGGTAGGTACAGGCTGGTGGATAATATCCATGAAATCTCTTGCAGGTACAACCTCAGAGGAGGATTTTGTCCTCTTTGCCCGTTACCGGGGGCTCTCAGAGGGAAAGATAGGAAAAAGTTATGTTTTTAGAAATTCGATTCTGACACAGGTTACCGCTTTGGCAATGAGTCTTGGCGGCGTATTTGGTGGTTCTATTATGACTGAAATTGTATTTGGCTATCCGGGAGTCGGTTCTCTGGTACAAAAGGCTATCTTAATGTCAGACTATAACATGATACTCGGATGTATTACAATTTCTATCATAGCAATATCGACTGCAACATTAATAGTGGATTTGATCTACCCATTTATCGACCCACGTATTCGATACAATTGAGAACAGGAGGTGGAAATAGTGAAGAAATTTTGGAAAAATACGAATTTTAGTCTAAAGGCAGGATTATTAGTGACGGCGTTATTTGTTATTATTGGTTTTGTAATATATTTTCTACCCCATACAAATCCGTTTACATTTAATTCTTATCCAGGTAAGCTAAAACCTTCACCACAGCATTGGTTAGGGACTACGAGTATGGGACAGGATGTAATTTGGCTATTGATAGAGGCGATACATAATTCACTCCTGATTGGTCTTATCGTGGCTACAATAGGGACTGTTGCAGGTGTGTTTGTAGGGCTTTTGGCAGGATTTTCAGGCGGGTGGCTTGATCGAGTACTTACCGTTGTAACCGATACTTTTATTGTAATACCTTCACTTCCGATACTAATATTGATGACCTCATTTATGAAAGGAACTTCTACCGTTTTTGTAATGGCATTGGTACTTGCGATGTTCGCCTGGGCATGGCCGAGCCGTCAGATCCGCTCGATGGCTCTTTCTATGCGTGAACGGGATTTTATCCATACAGCATGGTTTTCGGGTGAGGGTACCGTCCAGGTTGTCGTAACAGAGATACTTCCATATGCTCTTACGTGGTCGCTCTCCAACTTCATGAATGCTACTCTAGCTGCCATAGCTTCTGAATCAAGTCTCGCTGTTTTGGGACTATCCCCAGGAAATCTTATTTCCCTTGGGAATATGATCCAGTGGGCAAGAGACCGTAATGCTATCTTTACGAAGCAGTGGTTCTGGATAGGCTCTCCGATCATAGCTACGGCTGTAATGTTTATCGGACTGTTCCTCCTGATAACGGGCTATAATGATTATTTATCAATGAAGAGAGGGAGGTAGGAGATGATAAAAATAGACCATTTATCCACCTCGTATTCAACGATAGACGGACCGGTTCATGTTATCAACGATGTGGATTTTGAAATATTTGATAATGAGATATTCGGAATAGCCGGTGAATCTGGGTGTGGTAAGACAACTTTATTAAAAGCTCTTTATGATATACTAGAGTTTCCTATGATTGTAGACTCGGGTAAGCTGATACTTTCCGGTGAAAAAAACGGGAAAGCCTTTTCCTACGAAACAGGCCAAATCAGAAAGACCTGGTGGAATAATATTTCTTATGTGCCGCAGGCAGCACAGAGTGTACTCAATCCGATTGTTCCGCTTAAGAATCAATTTCTGGATTCTATTCCGAAAGCAGATAAAAAGAGAGTACCGAAAGTACAGACATTAAAGAGGGTTTCAGACTATCTGGAAGAACTCAGTCTCTCCCCTGATTTACTTAATGCTTATCCCTTCCAGCTTTCCGGTGGAATGAGGCAGCGTGTTATAATAGCATTAGCTACATTTATGTCGCCTAATGTAATCCTTGCAGATGAACCGACTACTGCTCTTGACGTTGTAGTTCAACGTGGAATACTTATGATGCTCATGCGTCTTCAAAAGAAGTTAAAGAACACCATGGTCATAGTAAGTCATGATATGGGCGTACATTATCAGATAGCAGATCGTATGGGTATAATGTACTCTGGAAGTATGATTGAACTGGGTAAGACTGAAGATATCTTTGAAAAACCGATCCATCCGTATACGCAAATGCTGGTAAGTGCACTCCCGCGGGTAGGTGACAAGAGTCAAAAAACAGGGATACCGGGAAGACCTCCCGCACTTACAAACCCGCCTCCCGGCTGTAGATTTGCCCCTCGCTGTCCCAGAGCGACCGAGGAATGCAGGGAAACGGTACCGAAACTTTATGAAGCGGAACAGGGGCATTTTGCAGCCTGTCATTTTCTGAATAAAGAGTAGTTTGTACCTTCGTAATCCTCAGTACAAACGAACTCAATGGTTTTGTATGCCGCTGAAGCGGCAGATGGAGGTTAAGATGTCTGAAAAATTGCTTGAAATAAAAAATGTCAGTAAATCTTTCCATATTGGTGGAATGCTCAGCAAAAAAAAGCTTGTCGCTGTGGATGAGGTCAATATTGATATCGATGCTGGCAAGCCGATTATACTTTCAATCGTAGGTGAATCTGGCTGTGGCAAGTCTACGTTATGTAAGATGATACTGCGTCTGCATGACCCAGATCAGGGTGATATCGTGCTTTCTGGTAGATCTTATAAGAATCGTAAAGGGTACGATCCTTTTCAATTTAGGCTAGACGTGCAACCGATATTTCAAAATCCATATGAATCTTTTTCAATGCGTAAAACAGTGGATACTTACCTGTTTAATACCGCACTTCGATTAAAA
>JACMJX010000282.1 GCA_014380425.1 Chitinophagaceae bacterium
AGCTCTTCGTTTATTACAGCTTGTGATATTTTCATTTCACCTATTGGGTCGGCAAATTACTACTAATATTCGTGTTACTGCCATAGCTGATCTTATTAAAAAAATTTGTTAATTAACATTCAATTGATAAATTTGCCGATAGTTATTAGTTTCTTCTTTCAAATTTATTTACAAAAATTGAGTTATGTCAAGCAAAAAGTACATCTTATTTATTGGTTTATTATTTCTTCTGACGTCGGGTGTCTATGCCCAGGTCGGTACTAACTACGACGTTCTGGATTCTTCTTTAGTGCCAAAGAAAAGCCTTCCGCAGCACAATGAGTTCGTAAACAATGCTTATCCTTTTCCGGCAAAACCTCGTAATCAGTGGGAGTTGGGTATCAAAGCTGGTGCTTTCACCATTTCAGGCGATGTACGTAATCGTTTTCCTGGTTTTGGAGCTGCATTGCATGTTCGTAAGGCATTAGGCTATGTGTTTTCTATACGGGGTGAAGTTGGATATGGAACTACGAGAGGTTTAAACTTTCAACCATCGGTAGGTTACACTAATCCACGCTCTCCCTGGAGCAGGGCTGGTTACACAACCGAACCCGTATTTTATAATTATAAAACCGATGTAGGTGATCTTTCACTTCAAGGTGTTGTAACATTGAATAATATCCGTTTCCATAAGGCGAAAACAGGGTTTAATGCGTATGCTTTTGCAGGGATAGGAGCCATGATCTATAATGTTAATGTTGATGCATTGAATGGTACTACTCGTTACGATTTTACCAACGCACTTAGCCAGTTCGGACCAGATTTCCCGTATGAGGACAGAAGGGATATCAAGAAAGAACTTAAGGACAACGTATTTGATGGTGAATATGAAACAGACGGTGAAAAAGATCAAAGTCAGCCTGAATTGTTCGGCACCGCCTTCAAGCCAACTTTTTCTTTGGGTATAGGCCTTCAGTTCAAACTATCTAAGAGGATCAGCCTTGCCATCGAAGACAAGTTTACATTCGTTAAAACAGATCTTCTGGATGGTCAGCAATATCAAAACATTCAGAATCTGTCTATTCAAACAAGGGATTACGATGCTTATAACTTCCTTTCCCTTGGTCTGAACTTCGCCCTAGGTGGAAAAGCAGTTGAGCCATTATGGTGGGTTAATCCGCTGGATTATGCTTATAATGAACTTAATGCTCCAAAGCACATGAAGCTTCCAAAACCAATTCTGGATGATGCTGATGGCGATGGTATCACAGATCAGTTCGATCTTGAGCCGAATACTCCGGCTGGCGCTCCTGTAGATGCTCATGGTGTTAGCAGGGATTCTGACGGTGACGGTGTTCCTGATTTCAGGGATAAGGAACTTATTACACCAACACAATGGCAGCCTGTTGATGCAGATGGCGTAGGTAAAGCCCCAGATCCAGCTTGCTGTACTACTATTGATTCTCTGTTAAAAAGCGGTAGCTTTAGAGGTGGTTGCGGTATTGGAGATCTTCCTAGTATTTCATTCAGTGGCCGTTCTGTTGCGCTCAGCAATGATGCAAAAGCTGTTCTAGCAACTGTTGCAACAACCATACGTAATAGCCCTAATTGTAAAATAGCTGTAATTGGTTATGGTGAGTCTAGCAAATCTGCACAGCAGTTGAGCTGGGATCGCGTGAATTCCGTGATCAACTATCTTGTTGAAAAAGAAGGTATTGGTTCGGACAGGTTTGTCTTCAAATATGGTGAAGGCGGTGGAGATCCAAATACAGTTGATTTGAGAGACGGTACAGGTGAAGAAGGACCTAACACGGTTCCTGCTCCCCATCCGAACCTCAGAAAGAAATAGTCTCTACTTTTTGCTCAATAACTACTAGCCCCCCGTAAGGGGGGCATTTTTTATGGGTATGACTCAATAATAGAAACAACTTCCCATGATAGCACCTTTATGAGGTCAGTTTTAACTTTTACGAGCCACCTTTTAAGTATAAATACCGGATATTTGCTCAAATTCTTTAACTTAGCAGCTCTTATGAGGTTTTTAATACTATTTTCATTCGTTCTGTTTCTGTGTGTATCGTGTTCTAAATTTGCCAAGGTGCAAAAAAGCAGTGATTACAATCTTAAACTTAAAGCAGCTAACGAATACTATGATAAGAAGAATTACCGTTTTGCACAGCAGCTCTATGAGGAACTGTTTCCAGTACTGAAAGGTGATCCTAGATTTGAAGATCTTTACTTCAGGTTTGCTTATTGCTCTTATTATCAGAAGGATTATTTGAATGCGGAAAACCTGTTCAAGAGTTTTGTGGAGGTGTTTCCGAACAGTAAAAAGTCAGAGGAAATGGAGTACATGCGCGCTTATTGTTATTATAAGCAGTCGCCCAAAATAGAACTGGATCAAACGAATACTACAAGGGCTGTAGGGCTCATGCAGACTTTTATCAACACCCATCCTGGTTCGGAAAAAAATAAAGAGGCACAGCAGATCATCGAAAGCGGAAGGCAAAAGATGGAGGTAAAAGAATTGAAAAGCGCGGAACTTTATTATAGTATCGGGCAGTACAAGGCAGCAGCCATCGCTTTTACCTCATTGATCAATAATTATCCGGACTCTGACAAAAGTGATATGTACAAGCTGAACGCTATAAAGTCATATTACGAATACGCCACTTTAAGCGTGGACACAAAAAAAGAAGAACGCTTTCAGCAGGTGATTACAGAATGTAACGATTTTATAGACCGCTTTCCTGAAAGTACATTGTTGAAGCAGGTACAGGGGTATTTGAATACATCTCAGAACAACATTAAAGCATTAAAAAATGAGCAAGTTAAGACGGCAGCTTAGCGCTAACACTAGTAATAACGCGGAAACTAAGAATCTTACCGATATTAAGGGAAAGACAGGTAACCTTTATGAGTCCATTGCTATTATCGCAAAAAGGGCCAACCAGATAAATATTACCATTAAAGAAGAACTGCATAGTAAGCTTGAAGAGTTCGCAAGCCATACCGATAGTCTTGAGGAGATTCATGAGAACAAAGAGCAGATAGAAATATCTAGGGCATACGAAAGAATGCCCAATCCCGCACTACTTGCTACCCAGGAATTTATGGAAGACAAGATCTATTACAGGAAGAACGAAGACAATTTGTTCAGCTAGCATTGTTCCAGGGCAAAAAAATATTGTTAGGAATTACTGGTAGTATTGCTGCTTATAAGGCAATATTGCTGGTGCGCTTGCTGGTAAAGCAGGGTGCGGAAGTGAAAGTCATCATGACCCCGGCCGCAGCTGATTTCGTGTCGGCACTTACACTTTCTACACTGTCAAGGAATCCCGTTTTGACAGATCTTTTCGAAGAGAACTCTTGGACCAACCATGTGATGTTGGGCAGGTGGGCAGATGTAATGGTGATAGCACCTTTAAGTTGCAATACACTTTCAAAAATGGCCCATGGAGGCTGTGACAACCTGTTACTAGCCACTTATTTCTCCGCAACATGCCCTGTAGTGGTAGTGCCCGCGATGGACGAAGACATGTGGCATCATCCCGTTACAGCCGCCAATCTTTCTAAACTCCACTCATTTGGTAATTTCGTTATGCCAGTAGAAAAGGGCGAACTGGCAAGCGGTCTTTATGGTGATGGAAGAATGGCCGAACCCGAAACGATTGCCGCTTTTTTGCAAGAACATGTTTTCAACACTAAAGATCTCGACGGTAAAAGAGTAATGGTAACTGCCGGACCTACTTTTGAAGCGATTGATCCGGTGCGTTTTATCGGCAATCATTCCTCCGGCAAAATGGGTATTGCCCTCTCCAGAGAATTAGCCAAAAGGGGTGCTCAGGTGCACTTAATTATGGGGCCGGCTTCCACCTGCGGCGAGCATCATTCAAATATCACGGTAAGCAAGGTGAAGTCTGCCGATGAAATGTTC
>JACMJX010000283.1 GCA_014380425.1 Chitinophagaceae bacterium
GTTTAATCAGTACTTTACGATTCGAAGATTTTTGTCTATGGGTAAATATATAATGTCGAACCTGCAGTCCGGCAATCTGTTATTAAACGGATCTGACACGAAATCAGGAAACGAAGCAGTCAGTAGAAAGCAGCAATCAATTGAAAGACATTTACAAAATCAGTATAAATGATACAGGTAACTCAACCCTTTTTACCACCGGTGGAGGAGTTTCAGGCTTACGTAAAACAGATATGGGATAGAAACTGGCTTACTAACAATGGCCCACTGGTAAATGAACTGGAACTGAAATTAAAGGAAAGGTTAGGTGCTGATCATTTGCTCTACCTTAACAATGGAACTATTGCCTTGCAAATAGCTATTAAGGCGCTTGATCTGAAAGGGGAAATCATTACCACACCCTTCAGCTATGTCGCTACCACTTCTTCCATAGTCTGGGAAGGGTGCACACCGGTTTTTGCAGATATAGATCCCTCAACCTTAAATATCGATCCTTCTAGTATTGAAGCGGCTATCACCGGGAATACTTCGGCAATCATAGCAACGCACACCTATGGCAATCCCTGCGATATCGACGCCATACAGGCGATTGCCGACCGGCATAAGCTGAAGGTCATTTATGATGCAGCACACTGTTTCGGCACGCTGTATAAAGGGAAGAGCGTGTACCTGTACGGTGATGTAAGTACGGCCAGCTTCCATGCTACCAAACTTTTCCATACTATTGAAGGAGGTGCCGTTTTTACCAAGGACCCAGAGTTGTTGAAGAAGATGGCTTATATGCGTAATTTCGGCCATAACGGTCCTGAAGATTTTGCCTATGTAGGTATAAACGGCAAGAATTCAGAGTTCCATGCGGCAATGGGTCTCGTTAATCTTAAATATGTTGATGCAAACGCTGAAAGCAGAGAAAATCAGTTTCACAGGTATAATATATGGATGAAACATCTTCGTGTTCAGAACATCATTCTGGCGAAAGAAACAAAACATAATTATTCCTATTATCCCATTATATTTGAAAGCGAAGAGGCCGTGCTGAAAGCCGTTGAAATGTTAAATGCCCATTTGATTTACCCGCGCCGGTATTTTTACCCTTCGCTAAATAATCTTAATTATGTTACGAAAGGTGAAACACCTGTATGCGATTCGATTGCACCGCGTGTTTTATGCTTGCCTATGTACTACAATTTAAGTATGGAAGAAATAGATCTGATCTGTAGATTATTATTAAGAATACAAAACAATTAATTTATGTTGTATGTAGGAGCTGGCGGCCTGGCTGCCCAATTATTCGAAGATATCGTACGATCTAATCAGCAAGATGTAGTATTCTGGAGCGAGACGGAAACATCCAACTCTTTTATAAAAGAAAGATATCCGATCATCAGTACGGATGAACAAGTGATCGATTATTTCAATAATGTTTCAAGGTCTTTTGTTTTATGCGTAGGAGATACTGAGAAGAGAAAGAAGGTAGTAGAAAGGTTTATTAATCTGGGCGGAAGGCCTGTTACCTATATCTCCCCTTTTTCCGTTATTAGTCAGTACGGGGTAAAAGTAGGCCATGGTTCGATGATATTAAGCGATGTTGAGATGGAGCCGGGGGTAATCATAGGTGAGCAATGCCTTCTCAACAGGCGGTCGCAATATGGACACGGATGTAAACTAGGGGCTCATTGCGAAGTAGGCCCACACGCCCTTATATCGGCTGAAGCCGAAATAGGAGAAGGCTGCCTCGTCGGGCTGAAATCCGTTATTCTTCCCCGCGTCAAAATAGGTAATAATGTAATAATATCTGCAGGATCGGTTGTTTCAAGGGTAATACCAGACAATGCCGTTGTATCCGGTGTTCCTGCTGTCATTAGATTTTATAAGAAAAAATGAAACTAAGCATTTGTGTTATTACCTATAATCATGAAGATTATATAGTCGAATCTCTGGAAAGTGTTCTTAGTCAGGTAACGTCTTTTGATAAAGAAATTATTATTGGCGAAGACTTCAGTACCGACCGTACCCGGGAAATATGCATGCAATATGCAGAAAAGTATCCTGACCTGATCCGGCTAATTCCCGCAGAAAAGAATGTGGGGATGATGGCCAACTTTCTACGCACGTTCCAGGCATGTAAAGGAGAATATGTGGCTTTTATTGAAGGGGATGACTTCTGGACAGACCCATTGAAATTGCAGAAACAGGTAGATTTCCTGCAGGCAAATCCTGATTACAGTGCCTGTTTTCATAACGTAATATTGAAGTATCAGAGAGCCGATCTTCGTAAGGAGAAGATCATGCATGCCAACGGTCTTCCAAAAGACAGTTTCGATACCGAAGATGTTCTTGGCCCCTGGTTCATAGCCTCTCCTTCGTTTGTTTTTGTGAATTATCCGGATCTTAACTTACCCGATTGGTTTTTTAATTGTAAGTATGGCGATTTACCATTGATGCTTTTGTTAACGCTGAGGGGCAAGTTTAAATACCTGGATGAGGTAATGGGTGTTTACCGGCTGCATGACAAGGGTATGTCGCTTAAGCATATTGGCTACGACAAGATCATTCTTATGATCTACATTTACGAAAGTTTCAATATTCATACGAATTATAAATTTCAAAAGAAAATAAGGGAAGCAATGGTATATGAGATCGACCGTCATATTCCAAAAGATCTCGCCAATGGAGATAAGAGTATTCCTAAAAAAGCAACAATCCTCGAGCGGGGATATAATAAGATCAGGCGAATCATCTCTCAGCCTGCCTCATAGATGAGGGATACCATTTCCTGCTAAAGATATTCTCCTGCTCCTTCTCACTGCCGCTATCGAGAAGAGTATCTTTCGCATCATGGTGAAGTTGTAAACAAGTTCCGTTTTGTTGAAGGTTATTGCGCTGCCCAGTACCTGCAAGGCATACCTTAAGCATCTTTTTACCATCAAACTCAAATACTTGTTATTCCTGATATCACAGGGCTGATTCAGAAAGTGAATCCAGTCTTTCTTGATTCTTGTTTTAACGTCTGCCGGCACCTGGCCGGAGGGCCGGTTTCTGTCATGAATTACCCTTGAAGCAGGGAGAATACCTATCTTGAATTTTTTGAATAATACGCGTTGTGCATAATTATCATCTTCTCCATAATGGAAAAAGATAGGATCGAATCCTCCCGTCTTTGTCAGGCAGTCTTTGCTGATAAGCCAGGCAGCGGCATTAACGAAAGGGGTGGATATGATGGAATGATGTTTTTCATCTTTGATCAGGCAGGATGAAATCATATCCTTTATGTCTGACTTTAATAGGTACTGGTAGAAATGATCGTCGAAGTTGGCGCCGGTTCCATTTAAATGGACCGGGCTTAATATCCCGAACTCAGGATGGGAAATATGAGCTTTTACAAGTTCAGCTATCGTTTGGGGTTGAATGTAGGCATCCTGGTTCAGGAGAAAGACGTAGTCTGCATTATTTTGTAGTGCTGATCTTAAACCAATATTATTCCCCTGGCCAAAGCCCAGATTTTTTCCAGTCTCTATCAGTTCCACCGATGGATACCGGGCTTTGATAAAGTCGACTGTCCCATCTCCAGAGCCGTTATCTACGATAACGACATGCGTCTGCAATTCGCTTTTCAATAAACAGTCCAGGCACCTTTCGATCCATTGCATTCCATTATACGTTACGATTATGCTGAATACAGATACCATGAATTTAAATTAAGGTTAAGTTTTTTATGCCGGGTGATCCAGTTTAGTATTTGGCTATATTTACCTGCGAAGGTAGACTGTTGAAGTAGCCTGTTAATGGCACAAGATATTAATTTATGCTTATTTCCATCCTGGTAGCTAATTATAATAATTCAAGGTATTTAGAAAACGCCATCAGCAGTGTATATGCCCAAACATATTCTAACTGGGAAATCATTCTTATAGATGATGGTTCCAAGGATGAATTTGAAGAAGTTATAAAGCGTTACAGCAACGATGCTCGTATAAAGGTTTTCAGAAACGGTAAAAATATCGGGTGTGCTTCCACGAAGAAGAATTGTATAGAGCGGTCATCCGGTGAAGTTCTTGCCTTTCTTGACCCCGATGATAGTCTGGCGCCCGAGGCGCTTCA
>JACMJX010000284.1 GCA_014380425.1 Chitinophagaceae bacterium
AGATTTTTATTCAGGCCCACCGCATTCACGCAAACCGGCGGATCGCGGTTCGGTGAAGTGGCCGCCGGGTATAATTTACTTCCAGGTTACCGGGAGGGTAGAGCGAGTAATCCGGATTTAACCTGGGAACGGGCATTAAAATCCAACCTGGGTGTTGAAATGTCTTTCTGGAACAAGAAGATTTCTATGTCTGTGGATTTATTTACAGAAACAAGAGATAATATACTGGCTAACAGGCAAACGATATCCGGTATCATCGGAATCGCTATTCCACCGGAAAATCTGGGGAAAATGGAGAACAGGGGATATGAAATTGACTTTACGCTAAATCATGATATCGGAGAATTTAATTTCCAGGTAAAAGCCAATTATTCGTTCGCACGTAATAAGATACTTTTCCAAGATGAAGTGCCTCCCGCATATGCCTACCAGGCTCGTACCGGACAGCGCTTTGGCCAGATCTTCGGTCTAAAAGACCTTGGATTGCTTAACACCTGGGAGGAGGTAAACGATCCTAAAAGGGTGCCGACTCAGTGGGATAATAACCGGCTGCAGCCGGGAGATATCAGTTTTGAGGACGTAAACGGAGACGGAATAATTGATGGTTTTGACCAGGTACCTATCGGCTATTCGAACATTCCGGAAAAAACCTATGGCTTTTCGCTAGTTGGGCAATATAAGCAGTTTAGTTTTTCTGTACTTTTTCAAGGTACGGGTAATGTGTCTCTGGGGTACACCAGAAGGTTTATCTCAGGATTTTTTGATACACCCGCGGCGGGAGCGGTGGATTATCTGTTGAATAGCTGGAGCCAGGAGCGGTACGACGCAGGGCTTCCTATTCAGTTTCCCAGGCTTTCAATAGGTACCAATGGCGGGGTGTTAAATAATTACCAGTCCTCGACCTTCTTTCTGGCAGACGCCAGTTATTTAAGGCTAAAAAATGTGGAGATAGGATATACATTCAAAGGCAGCATAATTAAGAAAATCGGAATTAGTTCTGCACGAATTTTCGCCAACGCCAATAATCTTTATACCTGGAGTAAAGTGTATCCTGGCGTAGATCCGGAAAGTCCGCCTACAGCTACCAATACAGAACCTTATCCATTGGTACGTACCATTAATACGGGCATAAATATTAATTTCTAAATGTGAACTGTATGAAAAATAGGATTGAGATAATCTTCATTATAAGTTGTTTCCTTACCGGCATATCTGCCTGTAATAAATCAATCGATGAATTTCTGGATAAAGCACCAGGTGTCGATCTGGTGGAAGACGATATATTTTCCCAAAGAGCGAATGTGGAAGGGTATGTATCTACATTATACCAGTATGGAATGGTTTCTATTTTGACAAGCAGGGATAACGTAATAAACAGCAACCCCACCGGTTCTTCCGGAACTGGGGCTTTGATAGGTACGTTATCCGGCGCAACAGATGAAAGTGAGAGTCAGCAAACGTTTGCAACCGCTCAGATATGGAATGTAGCGAATGTACAAAACAATACAATTATAAGCAGTGAGGATGTCCGTTATTTTGCGCGCTGGAAAGCGATCAGGATTGCGAATATTTTATTAGAGCGTATAGATGAAGTGCCGGATGCTGATACAACTTATAGAAGTCAGGTGAAAGGGGAAGCATTGTTTATGCGTGCTTTGCAGAATTTTGAAATGTTAAAACGGTATGGCAGTTTCCCGATCGTGAATGTGCGTTTTGCGGAGGCTTCGGATGCGGAGCCCATACGCAATACTTTTGAAGAATGTGTAAACGCAATAATAAAGGATTGCGATGACGCTGCCGTTAACTTGCAGCCAGTAATATACAGTACTGCTCAAACCGGCCGTGCTACCAGGCTCGCAGCACTTGCCCTTAAGTCCAGAACGCTGCTATATGCTGCCAGTCCGCTGTTTAATACCGCTACTCCTTATTTGAGCATGACCGATCCTGCCAATAATAACCTCATCTGCTATGGTAATTATGATGCCAACAGGTGGAAACTGGCGGCGGACGCAGCCATGGCGGTATTGGTGGAAGCCGGACCTGCCGGGGTATCGCTGATTGACGTGCAGGAAAACCGTAACAGAAATCCAACAGCGGCTAACAGAAGCCAGGGAAACTACTGGGTAGCCTGGGAAGTACGGGATAACGACGAAATCATTATTGCCGATAAAACATATCCGTCATCCTCACATTTCGGTTTTCCCTGGCAACATATAGTGCCTACCGGGTTAGGTTCTTTTGCAAGCGGCAATTCCGTTACGCATACTTTTGTTAGCAAGTATGAAGATACGCTCGGGAATGTGGTGTTCTGGAATCCCGCCGGCGACACCGGCCTGTTGGCAAAGTATGGCTCACTGGATGCCCGTTTTAAACAAACCGTAGCTTATACTACCTCAAGATGGAATGCGCAGATCCCTGAAGTGGAAACTTTTGTCGGGGCAACTCAAACCCTCAATAACCCCGGAGGAGCGTGGATGATTAA
>JACMJX010000285.1 GCA_014380425.1 Chitinophagaceae bacterium
TACCCAGTATCATAAATGCCTGGGGATAAGGAGTGCCGATATCGCAAGAACCAAGCTCCATCTGGAGGGCAATGCCGTGCTGGCAGCCCTTGACAGAAAGCTTTCGTATTTTATGGATATCGTGAAGCAGAATGGGATCCGCGCTATTCCTCATGCTGCGCACCTGGTGCGGATGATGAACAGCAGTAAAATAAGAATGGGGCTCGCTACCAGCTCCAGGAAAGAGAAGATGACGATGGTCATGAAGGAGACAGGGCTGCTTTCTTATTTTGACGTAATAGTAACGGGGGACGAAGTGCTGAATGGAAAACCTGCGCCGGATATCTTTCTGAAAGCTGCCGAACGTCTTGGTGTGGCACCGCCGGAATGCCTGGTATTTGAAGATGCCGTAAGTGGAGTAAGGGCCGCCAAAAATGCCGGTATGCAATGTATTGCCATCACCACTACACATTCCGCCGATGTGTTGCAAGAAGCGGATCTTATCATAAACAGTTTCGAAGAGCTGGAAAACATAGCGCTCTGTTACCAGCCTGCCTGATCTTTATGGCATGTTATTTTAAACGAAGTACAATAAACGACCATGCAAATCAAATCATCTGAATTCACCTATGGACAGGATATGCCGGAAAAGTACACTTGCCTGGGATCCAATATCAACCCCCCGCTTCAGCTGGTAGATATTCCTTCCGCCGCCCGCAGCCTGATTTTGATATTCGAAGACGTAGATGCTACACCAAAGCCATGGACGCACTGGATGTTATTCAACATTCCCACTGGTGTTACAGCTATCACTGAAGGGGGCATTCCTGAAGGAGCAACGGAGGGGCTTGCCAACAACAATAGCTTCGGTTATGAAGGCCCCTGCCCTAAGTATTTCAAGGGTACCCATCACTACTGGTTCCGCTTATATGCCCTCGATAACATACTCGAATTACCTGCTGCCAGTAAGCGGGAAGATGTGGAGAATGCAATGCAGGCGCATGTTCTTGAAAAAGCTGAATTGCTGGCTCTTTGCGCGGCTCCTGTTACAGCATCGCTTTCTCCCTAACAACACTTGCCTTGCAGCTGGAAATTACAGCTTTGAAAAACGGGATAAGATCTTCTGCATGGTGATCGAAGGTGAACCGGGAGCTAGTGATAATACGGTTCCAACAGAAAGCTGATGATGAGTAGAGTGACCCAACTGTTGACGAATGATCTAGGGTGAATGGTATTTATTGATCAGAAAGCACTTAGTTGAACAAATGAAGCGGATTGAGTTCATGGATCGCCAGTCATTACCCGCCTTTCTGTTATTGTGGCACGGTATTCCCACCGTATAGTGTCCGTTCAAGTTCAATTTTCCTAAGAATCCGTTTAATCCGTACTTATGAAACTATTCTGATACTAACAGGCTTTCAGAAAATATATAGATTGGAATGCCCCAAGTACATTAAGATCAAATGGTACAATCAATTTTTATGGATATACCCTATATCGTAGCGATAGGCTCCTCAGCGGGCGGCATGGTTCCTATGCAGGACTTTTTCGAATCAACGCCGCATGATGCGGTGGCTTATGTAATCCTCCGCCATTTTCTAATGGAGCAAAAAAGCCAGCTCCAGCATATTCTGCAAAAGCATTCGCGGCTGGAGATTGTGGAAATCACAGAAAATATATTGATAGAAAAGGATAAGGTTTATATTCCAGCTTCCCATATGTATGTTACGTTAAGCGAACAGGGATTTCACCTAACGCCCCGGAATGCTGCAAAGCCATATCCGAATAAAACGGTGGATGTGTTTTTACAGTCCCTGGCCTGGATAAAGGGGGCTCATACCATTGCCGTGATATTATCCGGCGATGGAACCGATGGCATGGAAGGGATAGCGGCTATTCATAGTGCCGGGGGGTTGGTGATTGCACAAGATCCCATATCGTGTGAATTTAAAAGCATGCCAGAATGCGCTATCCGTACCGGTATGGTGGATAAGGTACTTTTACCAAAGGATATGCCTAAAGCTATTGCAGAACACGTCGACAAAGATTTGCTGGTTACCGTCTAGCCCACAAAGATATAAGCGTCGCAATGATCGACCAGAAAGGCGCGCTGGTGTGCCATTCCTTCACCGGCATATTGTTCAAAATCGAAACTTTTATGTCCTTCATGATAGTTATCAGTTGCTTTCTGCTAATAATACATCTTCAGCTCCCGTTGCGGGTTCCTTCTTTAGCCTTAATCGCTCTATGATAATTGAAGTGGAATAATCGTCTGTGTAAGGGAAGATCTTAATAACCCCTCCCAGTTTTTTAACGAGCGGGGCTTCCCGGATCGTTGCTTCGGAGTAATCACCTCCTTTTACAAAAACATGTGGATGGACAGCCCTGATGAGTTTTACCGGACTGGCTTCTTCGAAGGCGATGATATAGTCGACGCTTGACAGTCCGGAAAGAACTGCTATACGATCTTCTAACCGGTTGATGGGGCGATACATGCCTTTCACTTTCCGGATGCTCTCGTCTGTATTAAGGCCTACTATCAGTACATCACCCGATTGCCTTGCTTTATTGAGCAGCGTTACATGCCCCTTGTGCAGAATATCGAAACAGCCGTTGGTAAACACGATCTTCTTTCCCTGTTTCCTCAGGTTAAACGCAATGAGTTCCAGCGCTTCCACGCAAGAAATGTATTTCGGAGTAGCATTTATATAGGCGATCAGCTCATGATTGGTGCATCCGGACGTTCCGTCTTTCTGCACCACCACGGCGGCGGCTGCAGCCGCTATTTCGGCAGACAGGCGCCCATCTGCGCCCGCGGCTAGTGATAAACTAAGTGCACTGATGAACGTGTCGCCGGCACCTATTGTTCTGCTGTTTTCATTGGGAATGCATGATATACGATATGGCCCCCTACCTTTCTCTATAAACAACACACCGTCAGAATCGAGCGTAACTGCTGCCTGTGATGCTCCCGTAAGCTTTATAAGCCGATCGGCTTCTGCTGATACCTGGCCCGCCCGCCCCGCGCCGGTAATCTTCTCGAGCGCGAGAAGATGAATGGCTTCTTCGTAATTGGGCTTTATTGCCGAAGGTTTAATATTCTTATAACGGGTAAGGTCTTTAGCGTCCACAATTACTTTCTTGGGTGTGCTTTCCTGCAGTTCTTCCAGCAGGTGAAGTACGGAACTGCTGATAGTGCCGTATCCATAGTCGGAGAGTATGATGGTATCGAACTGATCGTATAAGCTTTTCAGTGTCCGGAGCATTTTCTGTTCACAATCGCCACTGATACTCCCTGTTGCCCCTTCATCGACCCGGAGAAGAATGGTGGATGCTGCGATCATTCGCTTCTTTGCAATCGTCGGACGCGTCTTGTCTTGAATGATATGCTCCGTATGTACTTTATGCTTTTTGAGATCTTCTATTAGCGTTCGCCCATGTTGATCCTTGCCAAGAACGGTCAGAAAGTGGGCTTCTGCTCCTAGCATGGCCACATTAATGGCGGTATTGGCAGCGCCTCCGCTCTCATGTTTGTGTGAAAGTACCGAAAACACAGGTGCCGGCGCTTCTCTGCAGATCCTGTCTGTTGTTCCCTTGATATATACATCCAGCAATCCGTCTCCAATTATCAGCACCTTTAGCTTGCTGAAACGTTCTATTATGTTGATTTTGTCGTGTATCATATGCACGTCTGATTTATATAAATACAACCCATCTGTCAGATGCCTTAGCAAATACATACATGGGGAAGTACGATTGAACCATAAATTACCGTACCTCAATAAAAACAAAGAGAATGAATTTTATTGTGTTGAAAGCGATACCACATACTGGCAAGGCATAGAAGAAAATCCCCAAGTAGATAAGGCCATCCCTGCTTCAGCTACTGTGGCCGGAAGCCTAATGTTTAGTGATTCGAACAGCCACGGCATACTATACTACTTATAAATCTCGGTGTACGGTACATTTTTTTCATTGGTATCGCTAATGGATTATTTTCTGGCACTTACAATGGTTGGGCTGGCAGCACTTGGCATGGCATGGATGCCTGCAATCACTAGTAAACTCCGTATTTCCTATTCTCTGATCTATCTTATTCTGGGGATAGGCTTGTACAGTATTTTTGATAATCTACCGGCACCAGACCCTTTTCTCTATCCTGATATCACGGTCCATTTCACGGAACTGGTTGTGGTCGTTGCCCTGATGGGCACAGGACTTAAGATCGATCAGAATTTTACGTTCAGCAACTGGAAACTACCCTTACGCCTGGTAACGTTTTCGATGGTTGCATGCATTGGCCTTATGGCACTCTTTTCGGGCAGTTTTCTTGGGCTGGATGAAGCATCCGCCTTGTTGCTGGCCGCCGTGCTTGCACCCACCGATCCGGTACTCGCTTCTGATGTACAGGTAGGCCCTCCATCGCAGGGAGAAAAGGAAATGGTGCGGTTTGCACTTACCGCAGAAGGTGGTATGAACGATGGAACTGCTTTTCCCTTTGTGTGGCTGGCCATCTATATGGCATTGCAGCAATCAGGTGCTGACGTTTCGTTTCTGGAATGGTTCGGTTTCAATGTGATTTATAAGTTAGCCGTAGCGCTTCTTGCCGGCCTTCTGCTCGGTAGGGCTTTGGGTTATCTACTCTTCAAACTGCCGGAGAAATTCCAGAGCATCAAGATCAA
>JACMJX010000020.1 GCA_014380425.1 Chitinophagaceae bacterium
CACCGGACAATATGCTTAAAACATATCCACTTATTGTTACTGGGCCAGCAGTACCATTGGAGATTCCGATCGTAAATAATTTATCAACGACTGATTTTTGTTTGGGTCCCTGTTTTTCATAATCTGAAAAATCGAAATAGCTTGGAAGGATTTCCTTCTTTACCACGTCTGGGAAAAATCCATCTGCCAGCCAGCTGGCGATGCCTCTCTCTTTAGTGATAAAAACTTTCCGATCTGAACCAATCGCAAATTTCAAATCTGTGCCCTCAAAGATTTTTGCAAGAAATATCGGTAAGTCACCTTGATTAGGAGCCGCGGTGATGACCAGCGAATCGACCCATTCGTTTCTAAAATAAAACTTATATGATGTTTGCCGTTCTACCTCGTCAACGAATTTAAGGAATGTATAGCCATTAAAATTCCCATTGATTTCGTTCGATTCCCGCTGGGTATAGCCGCACAGTGCGCTGCCCATAAGTATAAAGAAAAGCAAGCCCTTTTTGCTCATTGTACTTTTACTAGTTCGTTATAGATCCGTACAGTTTCCGCCAAACCTGCTTCGCGATTTTGCCCAAACTTCACTTTGTTTTTCTTAAGCTGTCTTTTAAGATCTGGAAGATCGCCCAACGCGTTTAAGATCGATTTCCCGGATTTAACCTGAATAGTTTTTGCGTCTTTTAACAGATAGTATAGGTTACTCTCTTTCAGGATGGCAACGGTCTTTCCGGAAGAAAGAGTGCGCTTGATTGTTTTTTTTCGCTTAGCAATTACAGACACAGTTCCGCTTTGCAGAATATCATAATAGCCGGATTCTGGAAGCGTCTTGATGGAATCCTGACGAAGGTTGATAAACCAATGACCAGCCAAGGCGAAACTTTTTACTTTCTGCGGACTCAATTCAATATTGATGTCGTATAGCGGGTGTTGCATGATCAATCTATCCCCGCGCAAATCCAGCAACAAGAGAACATTGTCATACACGTCATCAAGATATTGGACAGATCCGTTACTCCAAGCTTTAATAAAATACGGATGTTCACCTTCTATGGATGCATACGCAATGTACTGTCCTCCTGAATTGAGCGGCCATTCACCCTTCATCCTAGTATGATACAATTGCTTACTATAGGAAATCGAAGCAGAGATAAATGCCGTATCGGGTTTCTGGGAGAACCCAGCTAGTGCCGAAAGCATAAAGATAAAAAGCAACGGGAGAATTTTTTTGAGAAGGTTTGGCAATAGTAAATAGTAAAAACTACACATTCTTATGCTATTGATACATTCAGAATAAAGCCTGAATATAATATTACAAAAAATTAGTAGCAGACCAAATAGTTAAATACAAGCATTTGTAGCAGGTTTGTGCTAATTAATTGCCTGTCTGTGACAACAGACCGATATCACAAACCAAACTATCATCTCTTCATTCTTTGACCGCCAAGAGCTAAGTGGCTAACTATCTTCTATACGTGTAGAGATCTCCCCAAATCTACTTTCCTGGAAGGTTAATGCAGAAAACGGCTAATTTTAACCTGTTAATTCATTCGGTTAGCTAAAGAATCGTTCACCTGCCTGATTTTCTTAATTATGGCATGAATGATGGCCATCTTTAGGCGTAAGAATATTTATTAGAATATTTAAAAACTATATAATGAGATCCATTCGAAATACATCCAGGTTCACGGTATTGGTTTTAATCCTTATGATTCTTGCCTTCGGCTGCAAGAGTAAAAAGAAAGCTATGGAGGCTTCTAATGCAGAAAAAGAAAGAGCAAGAATTGAACAAGAGACTGCCCTTCGCAAACAAGAAGAAGACGCGAGAAAACTAGCAGAAGAAGAAAGACTAAGAAATGAGGAAGCAGCTCGCCAGCAGCAGCAAAACGAAGCGACTACACTAACGCCTAAAGCAAAATTGAGCGGATATTTTGATGCCATTGCAAGCTCCAGCAGCGTTACAGCAGCAAACACCAGTATCAATGAAGCATTAACCTTGTTTGCTTCACCGGAAGCCCAGGTACTAATCGTTATCAGTGGGTCTGGAGACCAAAAAGATTATGACCGGCCTACAACGATCAAAGAATACCTGCATTACCTGAAAGATCAGAAGAAAAACATCAATGCTATTTCAGAACTGAAAGTGGATAGCGCAGGAAAGATTACAGAAGTAGAGCTACGGAAAAATTAGGACACTCACCTATCAGATAGTTTTTAAACACAACAGTTATGATTAACCAACAGTATAAATACTTTTTTACAATGTTCATCAGTATGGTCCTTAGCGGAACTTTACTTGCACAGACAGACGTAAGCCCCGAAAGAAAACAAGCCATCGATTCACTGGCGATGGAAAAAGTAAGAGACCTGAGTAAATACATCAGCATCATTGGTAATAAGAAAACTGCGTACTCCGAAGCTACCCGCGTGATGGATCGGGCGGAAGAACTTTTTGCCCC
>JACMJX010000286.1 GCA_014380425.1 Chitinophagaceae bacterium
ACCTTCTCGCTCATAGTTACAAAAGCATCGCAACTCTTTAAAAAGTACCGGGTAAAAACGGCGTCACCGGGCCTTTTTTCATGTGGTATCACGTTATCCGCAATGGTAATGATTCTGGTATGCCTGTTCTTCCTCACCCTTCTAAGGATAGTGCCCAATGCAGGGCCCATAAAAGGAAGCCAGTAACGAACTACAATAAGATCCGGACGAAGTTTCCGAAGCTTCTCGCCCGTAGCCAGCCAGTTGAAAGGATTCACTGAATTAATGACGGTGTGAATCTCCATATTTTCCGGAGCAGGATCGGAAGAATACTGTGTAGTACCGGGAAACAGGAACGAGGGGTATTGCAGTGAAAAAGAGAAAATGCTGCATGCATGGCCCTCATCAAGAAACTGGCGACACAGGCGCTGATTGAAGGTAGCAAGGCCACCACGTAAAGGATGTGCAGGACCCATAATCACGATACGTGCCATCTTGGTTGGTTTTAGCTGTTAAGCAACACCTATCTTCTCTTCGATTAGGTAAAGATTCCTGGTAAGGGAATTTCTAGAAATAAGTTCTCCCAGAAAGCCGGCCAGAAACAACTGGGTGCCGATAATCATGGTGGCGAGGGCTATGTAAAAGGGAGGACGATTGCTAAGCCCGGTTCCCGGATCCATCAAACGGCCTGCTACAAGAAAAAGAATCATTATAAAACCAAGGAGAAAGCAGGCTGTTCCCAAAAGCCCAAAAAAATGCATCGGTCTTTTACCATAACGTCCTACAAAAGTTATAGAGGCGAGATCCAGGAATCCATTGATAAAGCGCTCGAAGCCAAATTTAGTGACTCCATATTTCCTCGGGCGGTGCTCCACCACCTTCTCGCCGATTTTCCTGAACCCGGCCCATTTGGCAAGTACGGGAATGTACCGGTGCATTTCACCATACACTTCCACGCTCTTCACTACTTTCTTCCGGTAAGCTTTCAGGCCGCAGTTGAAATCGTGCAGCATGATACCCGATACCTGCCTTGTAGCCCGGTTGAATAATCGGGAAGGAATATTCTTGGTGAGTGTATTGTCGTACCTCACTTTCTTCCACCCGCTTACCAGGTCGAAGCCATCGTCTTTAATCATATTGTAAAGGGATGGAATTTCATCCGGGCTATCCTGCATATCGGCATCCATGGTAATTACAACATCCCCACTCGCAGCTTTAAACCCTTCATTAAGAGCCGCCGATTTGCCATAATTCCGCTGAAACCGGATGCCTTTAATATGACTGTTGCCAGCGCACAACCGTTCTATTACCTTCCATGAATCGTCGGTACTGCCATCGTCTACCAGTATCAATTCGTAAGAGTAATTATTGACGATGATCACCCGTTCTATCCAGGCACATAGTTCCGGAAGTGATTCATCTTCGTTGTACAATGGTATTACGAGGGATAGATCCATGTTGAATTAGACGTTAACTTGAGGTGTTGGATTGGGATTCTTCTTTGTAACCGCAGCTCCTATAAGGGAAGCTATAAGCCCTACGAAAAGGTAACCGAAAATAGCACTCGCTATCATGATTGGAGTGAACCACTTTGTGTACATAGTCATTGTACTGTCAATCATATCCTGGGTTACAGCCGGATTCTTACTCATGGATTCTTGAATGGCAATCAACGCTTTGTCCTTCATCTCTGGAAATATCAATGCAAACAGTAGCACGAATACAACCATCAAAACAGCTACTACCGAACTTACCTTGAAGCCATGAGCAAATGTGTTGCCAAAAGTAACATGGCCACCATGTTGTTTTCCATAAACAATACAACTTGCAATAACACCTGCTATAAATATTGCATAGCTTAAATATTGTACCCAACTATCCATACTTAAATCTAAAAAATAAGAGACGATACTGATAATAATAAGAATAAGGGAGATAATCAGACCCTTAACTACATGCGATGTCGGAGTTTGTTCCATAATATGCTTATTTAGTTGTTCTCATTTAAAACTACCGAACCCTTATTGATGATCCCTTTCACTTTTCCTTGCATTTCCTTATTTAAAAAAGGTGAATTTCTGGATTTAGATCGCAGGTGTTTTTCTGTAAACATAAACCGGGTATCCGGATTAAAAAGCGTGAGGCTTGCCACCTGTCCTGTTGCCAGTTTCGGCTTGCTCAACCCAAATATAGCTGCAGCGTTGAGTGAAAGCAATTTAACCCATTTGTCCTCAGATAGTTCGGGTAGCACCGTTTTAAGTACTGCATACGCGCTTTCGAGCCCAATCATACCATTTTTAGCATATTCGAATTCCAGCACCTTGCTATCGTATTCGTGCGGCAGGTGATGCGTAGCGATACAGTCTATAACATCTTCCGCTACAGCCCTGCGCAGCGCCATCATATCGCTCTTCGTACGCAAGGGCGGATTAACCTTCAGGTTGGTATCGTAATCCAACAGATCTTCATCGCAGAAAAAAAGATGATAAGGCGTTACCGAACAAGTAACACGGATGCCACTCTCCTTTGCTCTCTTAATGTATTCGAGCGACTTCGGTGAACTTACACCCGTAAAATGAAGCCTAGAATCGGTGTACCGTGCCAGTTTGATATCGCGTGCCACTACCAGTTCTTCTGCCATGGAAGGCTTACCGGGAAGTCCGAGACGGGTAGAGATGATTCCTTCGTTAATGAGCCCCTGAGGGGCTATACTCCTGTCATCAGGAACCTGGATAATCACTCCGTCAAAAGCCTTTACGTATTGAAGAGCCTTTACCAGAATACCTGCGGATTGAACTGGATAGAGGCCATCACTAAAAGCCAGCGCGCCGCTATTACGCATATCGTACATTTCGGCTAGCTCCCTGCCTTCCGCATTTCTCGTAACCGCACCGATAGGGATAATACTTACAGGCAACGAATGCGAGCGCTGCACCACATATTCCACTATTGATTTAACATCGATCACTGGTTTGGTATTCGGCAATACCATAACATCTGTAAAACCACCTGCTGCCGCCGCTCTCGCGCCTGATTCCAATGTCTCTTTATATTCATGCCCCGGGTCGTTGAAATTGGAGAAGATGTCGATCCATCCTGGAGACACATGAAGGCCCGGCTCTGACATAACAGTACCTTCTCCGGGATCGAGCTCATCTTCAATAGCCGAAACGGTTCCATCAGAAATAGCGATATCTTTTACGAGCAAGTGATGAGGAGAAGACGGATCAATAATCCTGGCTTTTTTTATGGTAACCTTCATTGAAATTGAGTTGCGCGAAGATAAAGTTTGTAACGGATTTCCTGAAAAATGAATTTAGTCATACATTTGCCTCCTTTAACAATTCGGGATGTAGCGCAGCCCGGTAGCGCGTTCGTCTGGGGGGCGAGAGGTCGCAGGTTCGAATCCTGTCATCCCGACTTGACTGGACAGGATAGCAAAAATGCTATCCTGTTTTTGTTTCTCATCTCCTTAAACGCTGTTCAGGCGCGGGATTAGCTCAAATACCCGATTCACTTTAATTGTTCGAAATGCCTCGTTTTGGTGATTATAGAAAATTCCTTCAGGAAAGATTATTTTCTGTATTTTCTCTTTAACGGGTATAGAGCTAGAACTCCATGTAGACGAGAGTTTGGAGGCAAATGAAAAGGCAAATTTTACATATTCATCTATGTTAGAACTGTCAACTTTGCAACTCTCCATAGCACGTTGTATTTGCCGCTTTTCTTCCGTTGATTTCGTGTTGAATTTTGCGTAAGTTTCTGTATTCATGATCTCGTCAACATAGTGCTATCCCTTAAATACCACATAATAACAAATTAATTTTGGGCAAATGAAAAATCTTTATTAAAATGCACATGATTGCTTAATGGAATGCGTGTTTTTTCTTTTGCAAACGTAAATCGCCCCCTCCCATTTATTTGCCCAGAAGAAGCCTGCCTGGATTTATCCATAGTGGAGCATGGCTTTTTCAATACCAAAAAAATAAGTCGATTAACCAAAAAATGTCCGATTATGGGGGCAAACATTTACCATTTTGTCATTTTGTTCCTTTTGTCCTTAACCGCTTTTAGCGTTCATGGTCAATTTAT
>JACMJX010000287.1 GCA_014380425.1 Chitinophagaceae bacterium
CGGGGTGCTTGATGCAGCATTCCCATTCCATAACAGCCCATCCCATAAACCCATAGGCCGTTAGCTTGCTGAATATGGCCTTGAAATCCACCTGCCCGTCTCCAAGCGACCGGAACCTGCCGGCGCGTTGTACCCAGCTGGAATAACCACCGTATACCCCCTGCTTTCCGGTAGGGTTAAACTCTGCGTCCTTTACATGGAACATCTTGATGCGCTCGTGATAAAAGTCTATATAGGAAAGATAATCCAGGCATTGAAGCACGAAATGCGAGGGATCGTACAACAGACAAGCCCTGGAATGATTGTTTACTTTTTCCAGGAATAACTCGTATGTAACACCATCGTGAAGATCTTCACCGGGATGTATTTCATAACATACATCTACACCCGACTCGTCGAATGCGTCAAGAATAGGCAGCCAGCGCTTTGCAAGTTCGGTGAAGCCGGTTTCTACCAGTCCATGCGGCCTTTGAGGCCATGGATAGGTAGTGTGCCATAGCAGCGCCCCACTGAAAGTGGCGTGTGCGGTAAGGCCCATATTCTGGGATGCTTTAGCAGCATATTTAAGTTGCTGTACAGCCCATTCTGTTCTTGCCTTGCTATTGCCATGCACTTCTGCCGGCGCGAACCCGTCGAACTGGGCATCGTATGCGGGGTGTACCGCTACCAGCTGACCTTGAAGGTGGGTAGATAATTCGGTGATCTCGAGGCCGGCCTGGTTCACTATGCCCTTGATCTCATCCGCATAGGTTTTGCTTTCTGCGGCTTTCTGAAGATCAATACAGCGACCGTCCCAGGTGGGGATCTGTACGCCTGCATATCCTAACCCCTTTGCCCACTTACAGATCGTTTCGAGGTTATTGAACGGAGGTTTATCCCCCATAAACTGTGCAAGAAAAATACCGGGGCCTTTGATCGTTTGCATATTTCTGATTTTATGATCTGCGTTATCCGTTTGTTATACGTTGAATTCTGTCCATTTTGAAGCACTCTTTCCGCTTGCAACAACCGACTCGATGAATGCCATTCCTCGGATACCATCCGTAATGCCCGGGAAATCGAGCCATTCCGGTTTGGGTGGTACTCCTTCTATTTCTGCGCTCACCGTGAGCGCGAAATTCCGGTACAGGTTGGCAAAAGCTTCCAGGTAGCCTTCGGGATGGCCGGCCGGGGTACGGCTATTATGGGAAGCGTAAGAACTGAGATAGCCCGTTCCCGCGCGCAGTAGTTCGGCAGGCTTATCGAGCCATTTCAGGATTAAGCTATTGGCGTCCTCCTGCTTCCATTCCAGGCCGCCTTTATTGCCATAGACCCTTATTTTCACGTTGTTCTCTTCGCCGGCGGCCACCTGCGAGGCAAAGAGCACGCCACTGGCTCCATTGCCGAATTTCAATAATACGGCCCCATCATCATCCAGCATCCTGCCCTCCACTACGGTATTGAGATCGGCGCATAGTCGGGTAACACGCTGGCCACTTACGTATTCTGCCATATTGAAAGCATGTGTGCCGATATCTCCCATACACCCTGCAATACCACTGCGCGCCGGGTCGGTACGCCAGGCGGCCTGCTTGTTATCGCTGCCTTCCAGAAAGGAGCTTAACCATCCCTGCGGATATTCCACATATACTTTCCGGATCGCTCCCAGCTTTCCGGAAGCCACCTGTTGCCGTGCTTCTTTGATCATGGGGTACCCTGTGTAGGTGTGCGTAAGGCAGAATATCTTTCCGGTTTTCTTTATCACTTCTTCGAGTTCTCTGGCCTCCTGAAGGTTAAAGGTAACAGGCTTGTCGAGTACCACATGAAAACCATGCTCCATGGCGAGCTTTGCCGGCGCAAAGTGGAGATGATTGGGAGTAACGATACTCACGAAATCCATCCGCTTCTCCGCGGGCAGTGCCTTCTCTTTTTCGATCATTTCCTGGTAGGAGCCATAAACCCTGTCCGGTGCAAGAAACAGGTGCTCACCGCTATCCCTGGATCTTTGAGGATCGCTGCTGAAAGCGCCACAAACAATTTCTATTCCACCGTCCATCAAAGCCGCTATGCGGTGCACGGCGCCTATAAAAGCACCCGAGCCCCCGCCTATCATTCCCATTCTTAATTTCCTTTTCATGTATATATTTGTTTACCGGTAAAATGACGATTCATTTTTAAAAATAAAAAAATTATATTTATAAATTCTTTTAAACAAGTAAGAAAATAAAATAACGGTATGCAAGCCACTATTAAACGTGACAAATTGTTCGTTGCCAGCTGTCTGGCACTGTTAGTAACCTCTCTTTCGTTCGGTATCAGAGCTGGCATCCTCGGCCAGCTAGGTAAGGAATTCGATCTCAGTGTAAGTGAATTGAGTATCATTGCAGGTACCGCTTTCTGGGGCTTTCCGCTAGCTGTGGTAATCGGTGGCTTTATCGTAGATGTAATTGGCATGAAACGGCTACTCGTAGCTGCATTCCTGTTGCACATGGCGGGTATCCTGCTTACGGTGTTTGCTACAGGGTTCTGGTCTCTTTTTATTTCCACACTTTTTATAGGGATGGCCAATGGAACAGTAGAAGCTTCCTGCAACCCTTTGGTAACAAGTCTTTTTCCTGATAAAAAAACAACGAAGCTGAGTCACTTCCATCTCTGGTTTCCTGGCGGCATCGTTATAGGAACGCTGATCGTGTTTTTATACGGCCAATCCGGCATCGGTAATATCGCTGGTTTTCAGCCCTGGCAACTTCAGGTAAGCGTAATGCTGATTCCTACATTGATCTATGGATACCTGTTTTCTAAACTTGATTTTCCGGTAACGGAAAGAGTGTCCTCCGGTGTATCTACCAGCCAGATGTACAAGTCTGTATTAAGCCCGCTGTTCATCTTCATGCTCGTGCTCATGTTAGGCACGGGAATCACGGAATTATTCACCGGCCAGTGGATCGAGGTGCTGCTTAAAAACGTCACTGAAAATTCCATACTCATTCTCGCGTTAACTGCCGGTACTCAAACCCTCGGGCGTGCACTAGCCGGGCCTTTACTGCACCGTCTTACGCCTTCTGCCGTGTTGCTCGGTTCATCCGTTCTTTCGGCACTCGGGCTCTACCTGCTAGGTAGCGTATCGGGCAATATGATCTTTTTGGCCGCATTTATCTTCGGTATGGGAGTTACATATTTCTGGCCCACGATGCTTGGTTTCGTTTCCGAGAACATCCCTAAATCCGGTGCACTTGGTATTAACCTTATGGGTGGCGCCGGTATGTTCGCAACTTCCGTTTATATGTATTTCATGGGTTCTTTTTATGATGGCATCATCGCCCGTAATCTGCCTCAGAATGCTTCACTGGATGCCTATAGAACTGCCGCCCCGGGTAGTGCGGAATCCGATGCCTTCGCCAGTGCCACTTCTGTCGCCGGCCCTGAAATCATCAATGCAACACTTGTAATTCCCATAATTCTCGTTGTGGCCTTTACAGGGTTGTATTTCTATATGCGCAAAACGAAAACGGCGGTGCATACAAAGGTGCCAGCCACTCCTGTTATTTAATCAACCAACCATGACACATAACAATTCCAGAAGGAACGCTATTAAAAACATAGTGACTGGCGCTGCTGCGTTTACAGCCCTGCCTTTGAGCACCCTGGCCGCTGAAGCGCCTGTTGCGGAAAACAATCATACATTGAAAGGAAACATCAATCACTCCGTTTGCCAGTGGACGTATAATTTCATATCGCTGGAAGAACTTTGCGTGGCCATTAAGAAAATAGGGTTCAACGCTATCGACCTTGTAGCACCCAAAGACTGGCCGGTACTTCAGAAACACGATATCTACAGCTCTATGTGCTATGTTGCCGGCGAGGTAAGCCTTAACAATGGGTTCAATAGCAAACAGCACCACGACAAGCTGGTAGCGCAATACCAGGATGTGATTCCACTGATGGTAAAAGCAGGGTATAAAAGTGTGATCTGCTTTAGCGGCAATCGCAATGGCATGGATAACGAAACCGGCCTGAAGAACTGTGTGGAAGGATTAAAGCGCATTATGCCACTTGCGGAAAAGAACGGCATCACCGTGCATATGGAATTACTTAACAGCAAGATCAATCACAAAGACTACATGTGCGATCGTACGGCATGGGGAGTAGAGCTTTGTAAAAGGCTGGGCAGCTCTAACTTCAAACTACTGTACGATATCTATCATATGCAGGTAGATGAAGGAGATGTGATACATACCATCCAGGATAATCATCAGTACATAGGTCATTATCACACTGCCGGCGTGCCGGGAAGGCATGAGATCGACGAATCGCAGGAACTATACTATCCGGCCATCATGAAAGCAATCGCGAATACAGGATATAAAGGATATGTAGCGCAGGAATTTGTGCCCGCGCAGAAAGACAAACTGGCGTCTCTTGAAAAAGCAGTTAAAATTTGTGACATATAAATAACAATGAACGATGACTGAAAATACTTATGATGCAATTGTAGTAGGATCGGGAATAAGTGGTGGATGGGCAGCAAAAGAGCTTACCCAGAAAGGACTTAAAACCTTGATGCTGGAAAGAGGCAGGAATATCGAACATATCAAAGGCTATGTAAACGCTGCTAAAGATCCCTGGGATTTCGCACACCGTGGTGGACGAACACAGGAGATGATTACAAATTATCCCGTGCTGAAAAGAGATTACCCCCTCAATGAGACGAACCTAGATTTGTGGGTGAATGAAAAGGAAAGCCCTTATACGGAAATTAAGCGCTTCGACTGGTTTCGTGGCTATCACGTTGGCGGCCGTTCTTTAACGTGGGGCCGGCAGAGTTACCGCTGGAGTGATCTCGACTTTGAAGCCAACGCGAAAGAGGGCGTAGGCGTCGACTGGCCACTGCGCTATAAAGATGTAGCGTCTTGGTATAGCTATGTGGAGAAATTTGTAGGTGTCAATGGCTCCAGAGATGGTTTACCTCAATTGCCGGATGGTGAATTTCTTCCCGCTATGGAAATGAATGTAGTGGAGAAAGACGTGGCAGCTAGAATCAAAGAACATTATAAGCTGGCAAGAACCATGATCATGGGGCGCAGCGCCAACCTGACTGTTGCACATAACGACCGAACGAATTGCCAGTACAGGAACAAGTGCTGGCTTGGCTGCCCTTTCGGCGCCTATTTCAGTACACAGTCCGCCACTCTTCCTGCTGCAGTGGCAACAGGAAATCTTACGCTCCGTCCATTCTCTATTGTTACCAAAATACTCTACGATAAGGATACACGTAAGGCCAAAGGCGTGGAAGTGTTGGATGCCGAGACGAACCAGACGTATGAGTTCTTTGCAAAAGTTGTGTTCGTTTGTGCTTCTTCGCTGAATTCCACCTGGGTGCTGATGAATTCCGCAACGGATGTATGGCCCGAAGGCCTGGGCAGCAGTAGTGGCGAACTGGGTCACAACCTGATGGATCACCACCTGGGCGTAGGTGCAGCCGGAACTATAGAAGGATATGAGGACAAGTATTACTACGGCCGCCGCCCCAATGGCATTTATATTCCACGCTATCAGAATTGGATGAACGACAAAAGAGATTATCTGAGAGGCTTTGGATACCAGGGAGGCGCAAGCCGCCAGGGCTGGGCACGCGAAGTAGCAGAGCTGAACATAGGGGCCGACTTTAAAGATGCACTCACCGAGCCGGGTTTATGGAAAATGGGGATCGGAGGGTTTGGCGAAGTACTGCCACACCATGATAACAAGATTTCTCTCGACAAAAGCACGAAGGACAAGTGGGGATTGAATGTATTGGCCGTTGATGCGGAATTGAAAGAAAATGAAATCAAGATGCGGAAAGACATGGCTGGAGACGCTGTAGAAATGCTGGAAGCTGCCGGGGTTAAGGAAGTAAAGTCTTATGAAGGCAACGGAGTGCTGGGTCGCGGTATTCACGAGATGGGCACTGCAAGAATGGGGAGAGACGCTAAAACATCCGTGCTGAATGGCAATAATCAGGTATGGGACTGTAAAAACGTATTCGTTACAGATGGTTCCTGCATGACGTCCTCAGCGTGCGTAAATCCATCACTTACCTATATGGCTCTAACTGCCCGGGCAGTTGACTTTGCCGTAAAGGAATTAAAAAAGGGAAATATTTAATTAGCTTAAAAAATAAATTGTTATGAATAGAAGGGAAGCCATATCGGCTGTAGGCCTTTTACTTGGAGGCACTGTAATAGGATCGGATTTCTTCTTGTCTGGCTGCAAGACAGGCGGTAAAAAAGAGCGGCAACTTGCTTTTACAAAAGATGATATCGCCTATCTGGATGAAATTGCGGACACGATCCTTCCCGCTACCGACACCCCGGGAGCAAAGGCAGCGGGCGTGGGCACATTTATGACTGTAATGGTAAACGATTGTTACGAAGCGCGCGATCAAAAGGTATTTCTGGATGGCATGGATAAGATCAATGAGTTAAGCAGTAAGAAGTATAGAAAAGAGTTTTTAGAAGCAACGGAATCCCAGCGCCTGGAGCTATTGACAGAACTGGATAAAGAGCAGAAAGAGTATACCAAGAATATGAAAGAAGAAGATATTCCGCATTATTTCCGACTGATGAAAGAGACTGCCCTACTCGGTTACTTTACTTCAGAAATTGGCTCTACTAAAGCATTGCGTTATCTGCCAATTCCGGGAAGGTACGACGGGAATGTTCCCTATAAGAAAGGCGACCGTGCCTGGGCTATCAACTAGCATTATCGGGGGCTCTTGTCGTTACATGATAAAAGTAAAGGCTATCTGCTTTGAATGCTGATAGCCTTTTATAATTTGGTTGAAATTACCCCGTTTACTTACTTACTTATCATCGTCATCATCATCGTCATCGTCTTCTTCAATTTCATCAGGAGTTTCATCATCTGTATCATCTAGTGGAGTGGTGTTTTTAGCAGAAGTTGGCTCTTCTATTTCCGTTATTAAGGTAGGATCTTCAACGGGAGCTTGCTTTTGCTTTGGATCAGCACTTTTGGTAGCTTGTGTTTTCTTTGGAGCTGCTTTTTTGGGGGTGGCCTTTTTAGGGGCTGCTTTTTTAGGAGCTGCTTTCTTAGGAGCCGCTTTTTTTGGCGCTGCTTTTTTAGGGGTTGCTTTCTTTGGAGCAGCTTTTTTAGGGGCTGCTTTCTTAGGAGCCGCTTTCTTTGGGGCAGCTTTCTTAGCAGCAGCTTTCTTAGGAGCCGCCTTTTTGGAAGCAGCTTTCTTAGCGGCTTTCTTTGGCGCTACCTTCTTTGGAGCTGCTTTTTTAGCTGCCTTCTTAGCGGCTTTTTTAGAAGTTGCTTTTTTGGGAGCTGCCTTTTTAGGGGCTGCCTGTTTCTTTGGAGCAGCTTTTTTAGCGGGCTTTTTCTTACTGGCCATATTGTCTGTGAATTTTAATGGTTAGCGAATGATCATAAATTTACGGAAGCCTGATAGAATTACAAATATATTTTTTTTAAAAGTGTTAAAATTTAGAAAATAAATCCTTATAAGAGAACCAGCAACAGTACGGAGATGCGTAGATTGTTTGATGCACAAGGCTTTCATCCGCTTTCTTTATTTGAATATTCAACCCCAAATCAATACCTTTGCGCACGAATTTTTAATATAAAACCATGGCAGATTTAAGATTTCAACGAAACTTTGGTATAGCGGCACATATCGATGCCGGTAAAACTACCACCACCGAGCGTATACTCCGATATACCGGCATGATTCATAAGATAGGAGAAGTACATGACGGTGCCGCTACAACTGACTGGATGGAGCAGGAGAAAGAACGTGGTATTACCATCACCTCTGCCGCTGTTAGCTGCCAGTGGAATTTCCCTACCAATAAAGGCACGGTTTATTCAGACACTAAGAAATACTCTTTCAATATAATAGACACCCCGGGTCACGTGGACTTCACCGTTGAGGTGGAGCGTTCTATGAGAGTATTGGACGGTCTGATTGCGCTATTCTCCGCTGTTGATGGTGTTGAACCACAATCTGAAACCGTTTGGCGCCAGGCGAATCGCTATAAGGTTCCGCGTATTGGTTTCGTTAACAAAATGGACCGTTCCGGTGCAGACTTCCTAAACGTTGTTAAGCAGGTAAAGGAAATGCTGGGTGCCAAGGCTGTGCCTTTGCAGTTACCGATCGGTGCAGAAGATGATTTTTCCGGCGTGGTTGATCTTATTAAAATGAAAGGCATCATCTGGCACATGGAAACGGAAGGAATGACTTTCGATGAAATCGAGGTTCCGGCTGATATGTTGGAAGAAGCGAATGAATGGAGGCAGAGCCTGATAGAAGCCGTTGCTGAATATGATGATAAATTACTTGAGAAATTCTTCGATGATCCAAACACAATTAGTGAGGACGAAGTGCATGAGGCAATCCGTAAAGCGACGATAGACCTCAGCATTGTTCCGATGATGTGCGGTTCTTCCTTCAAAAATAAGGGTGTGCAGACGGCGCTGGATGCTGTTTGCCGCTACCTTCCTTCGCCGGTAGATATCGAAGATACCGTTGGTACCGATCCTGATACGGGCGAGCAGATTACGCGTAAAGCTGATCCTAAAGCGCCCTTTGCGGCCCTTGCGTTCAAGATCATGACCGATCCGTTTGTAGGTCGCCTGGCTTTCTTCCGGTGCTATTCTGGCCATCTGGATGCAGGTTCGTATGTGTTGAACGTAAGAAGTGGTAAGAAAGAGCGTATCAGCCGTATCATGAAGATGTTTGCAAATAAGCAGAACCCGATCGACTTCATTGAAGCGGGTGATATCGGCGCCGCTGTTGGCTTCAAGGAAATCAAGACAGGTGACACCCTTTGTGATGAGAACCATCCGATTACCCTGGAAAACATGTTCATTCCCGAGCCTGTAATTGCTATCGCCGTGGAGCCTAAAACACAGGTTGACGTAGATAAGATGGGTATGGCCATCGCTAAACTGGTAGAAGAGGATCCGACACTGCGCGTAAACACAGACGAAGATACCGGTCAAACAATCCTCCGCGGAATGGGAGAACTGCACCTGGAAATCATCATCGACCGTATGAGGCGCGAATTTAAAGTGGAAGTGAACCAGGGAGCGCCCCAGGTAGCTTACAAAGAGGCGTTTAACACTACGATCGATCACCGCGAAACCTTGAAAAAGCAGACAGGTGGACGTGGTAAGTTCGCCGATATACAGTTCCAGCTTGGGCCTGCGGATCCAGAGTGGATGAAGGAAAATGAAGGAAAGAGCTTCCAGTTTGTGAACGACCTTTTTGGTGGTTCCATCCCCAAGGAGTTTATTCCCGCTATCCAGAAAGGCTTTGAAACATCCATGACTACCGGCGTTCTTGCGGGTTACCCTGTCAATAACATGAAAGTGCGGGTGTACGATGGAAGCTACCATGACGTGGATTCCGACGCCATGAGCTTCGAGCTATGCGCAAAAGGCGGTTTCCGCGAAGCTGGCCGTAAAGCAAAACCGATTCTTCTGGAGCCGATCATGAAAGTGGAAGTGCTTACACCGGATCAGTATATGGGAGACGTAACGGGGGATCTTAACCGCCGCCGTGGAATGCTCGAAGGTATGGACAGTCGTGCCAACCTTCAGGTTATCAAGGCTAAAGTGCCCCTAAGTGAAATGTTCGGATACGTAACTCAATTGCGCTCGCTTTCATCTGGTCGTGCAACTTCTACCATGGAGTTCTCGCATTATAACCAGGCACCCAGTAATATTGCTGAAGAAGTGATAGCTAAAGTGAAAGGAAACAAGGCACACGCTTAATATATTAGGATAAAATTCGCAAAAAGGCGTACCCA
>JACMJX010000288.1 GCA_014380425.1 Chitinophagaceae bacterium
TCTGCCGCTTTTTCTGGAATACCTTTTATTACCCTTATCAGGCCCGAAAGCTGGATATTCTGATTAGTCCTACTACCCATGGTAGTTTCATACTTAAAAATCAGATCATCACCATTCACGACCTGATTTCTCTCCGGTATGATAATATAAGTGCCCATCAGCGGTTTTATTTCAAATATCTGCTGCCTTTCCTGGTTTCCAGGGCTAAACTTATCATTGCCATTTCAGAAGCAACGAAAAAAGATATTATCGAGCTCCTTCATTGCCCGGAAGAAAAAGTAAAAGTAATATACAATGGCTTCGATCACAGCCATTATAACATGTTGAACGTAAAGACTTCTTACATTACTGAGAAATACGGATTTAAAAATTACCTCCTTGCAGTAGGGCCTACTTACGCGCATAAGAACTTTGAAACGCTCCTAAAGGCCTATAATAGTTTTGATGTTTCTTTCAGAGACCATCATCCTTTACTGATAGCAGGCGGCAAAAAAGCTTATCTGGGTCAGTTGAAAAAGATGGTAAGCGACCTTAACCTCGACAAGCATGTTCACTTTCTTGGATATGTTCCGTTTGAGTTGATGCCATCTCTGTACCGGGAAGCCAAAGCGCTTGTTTTCCCCAGCCTCCACGAGGGCTTCGGATTTCCTTTGCTGGAGGCTATGGCCTGCGGTTGTCCGGTGATTGTTTCTAATACGTCATCCATGCCCGAAGTATGCGGAGATGCGGTTGTTTACTTTGATCCTTTGAATCAGGAAGCGCTCGCCCGGTCGATAAAGGAGGTTTTAAATAACGAGAGTCTTCAGGAAGATCTCAGAAGGAAAGGCATTATTCAGGTACAGAAATTCTCCTGGGAACAAACAGCAAAATCCTTCAAAAAATTAATAGAACATCACTTTCAATCACCTAATCTACCACACTATGTATGAAATCAGCTGTTCGATAGTATTGTTTCACGATGCTGTTGACGATATCAGAAAAACTATAGAGTGCTTCCTGAGCAGCACACGGCGGGTAAAGCTTTTTCTTGTGGATAACTCCTCCGAAGATACGCTTAGATATGAATTCAATTCCCCGCAGATCGAGTACATATTCACCGGTAGAAATATTGGCTATGGTTCTGCGCATAATCTGGCTATCAGGAAAGCGCAGGGATGTTCGAAATATCATCTGATCCTGAATCCAGATGTGGAATTCGAAGCGTCGATCCTTGACAAATTGTTCAAATTCATGGAGCAGAACGAGGACATCGGACTTGTAATGCCTAAAGTATTATACAAAACAGGAGAAATTCAGTATCTCTGCAAAACACTCCCCTCTCCTTCGGATCTCTTTGCCAGAAGATTTATTCCCGGGCCACTTAAAGGGTTTTTCAAGAACTACCTGGAACGTTATGAACTGAAACATAAAGATTATAATTCCACAATGGAGGTGCCCAATTTATCAGGATGCTTCATGTTCACAAGAACGGAAGTATTAGCCCAGGTTGGATTTTTTGATGAACAATATTTTCTATATTTAGAAGATACGGATCTCTGCAGAAGAATTAATGCGCAATATCGCACCGTGTATTATCCCGCGGTAAGTATAATACATGGTTACAATAAAGCTTCTTACAAAAATTTAAAACTGCTGAAATATCATATAAAGTCCTCCATTCAGTATTTCAACAAGTGGGGCTGGTTCAATGACAGGGAACGTTTACTTATCAACCGGTCGGCCATTCACAATACGGCTCTTATTCGTAAAACAGTAATCCTTAAGCAGGAACGTGCGTTCACTTCTACACAATGATAAAACACGAAAGAAGAACTGGAGTCTCGGTAATTCTCTGTTGCCATAATAGCGAAAAACGGATAGAGAAGACATTACAGGCATTGGCAGCTCAAAAGTTTACCTCTCAGGTATTCTGGGAAATAATACTTGTAGATAATGCTTCGTCTGATAATACGGCTGCAATTGCATTGATGACGTGGGAAACGCTGGATCCTGAAGCGGAGCTAAGGATCATCTACGAATCTAAACCGGGCCTTGGAAACGCCCGTTTAGCAGGTATCGATAATGCCGCTTGTGAATTTGTGCTTTTTTGTGATGATGACAACTGGCTTTGCTCCATCTATATACAGGGCATCTTTGATATTCTTTCCGGCAATGAACGAATAGCCGCATGCGGCGGCGAAGGTATTGCCGAGCTGGAAATCGACGAACCTTTTTGGTTTAAAGAATATCATGAAAGTTATGCTACAGGATCGCAGAATATTACGTCGGAAAATGGCAAGCTGTTCAATTTATATGGAGCTGGAATGGGAGTTAAAAGAAAAGTGCTCGACGAACTTGAAGGGATTGCATTCAAACCCCTTATGAGTGGCAGAGTTGGTAAAAAACTTAGTTCTTCCGAGGATACAGAACTTACCTACGCGTTCGTACTAATGGGATATGAACTCCATTATGCACAAGAGTTGAAGTTTTTCCATGATCTACCGAAAGAAAGACTTACTTTTAAATACCTTCAACGTCTTTTTATAGCTTTCGGAAGCGATGGCCCTATACGAAACCTTTACTACTCTTTCATAAGTGAACGTCCTTTACACAAACGTATTCGTAATTGGTCCTTTCATTTGCTGCTCGCACTATTCCGTTTTGTAAAATATCTTATCGTGCCTCCAAAGAAATATGGCAGATGGATTTATTTCCATTGGAACATTGCTTATATAAAACAGTTGATCTTTTTAAGGACCAGATATCGTGAAATAAGTCAGGATATCGCAAAACTTAAAGGTAATACTGATTTAATATCTGCGACAGCTATCCCAGATCGCTTTACGCTAACTTCGGATTTTCCTAAAAGAAGGTAAGTACACATGAAACGTTTTTACTTAAGTTCGAAAAAAGGAATCTCCGGCATCTGTAAATATTCAAGAGATTTTTATGAGCTGGTATTAAAGGAAAGGGGCTATGTCTTTATCGACAGTAGCGATCTATCCAGTGATATTCTCTCGACTATATCTTCCAGAGATCATGTTCATATTGAGGTGGGTATCTTTCAGCGGAAAGAAATTGAAATACTATTTCTTATGCTAAAGGCCAATTACAAGAATGTAACTATCACGATGCACGACGCGCCCCTACTGAAATACCCGTTCTACACTTTTAAAAGCCCCCTTCTTAACGGCGTTTCTAAGTTTTATGAAAAATATGCTAGTAGCATGGGTGCTGCTATTCCTTATGTTAAAAAAATAAAAGCCATCTATGCACTTACAAATAAAGGTGTTGACGCAATAAAAAGAAAGTACGGAGTAGATAATGTGTACTATCTTCCGCATATCGTAAACCCGGCAGAAACCAAGAAAAGCGCTGCCAATAACAGTGATTTTATCTACTTCGGTTTTATAGGAAGAAATAAGGGAATAGAATATTCATTGAAACTTCATCAGCAATTGATCAATAAGCACCCTGATTCCAATTTTCACGTGGTAGGAAAGCCGCTAGGTAAAGAAGTGCAATTCTACGAAACTCTAAAAGAAAGATATCGTAAAAATGTACACTTCTACGGCTATCTGGAAGAAGATCAGCTCGATGAAGTATTCGACAGGGCTATGTTTGCCTTTATTCCATTTAACAACTATAGATTTTTCTGGCCTGCGAGCGGAAGCATTCTTTACAGTCTCAAGAAAGGAAAAATTGTAATCACTAACAATGTTAACAGCATATCTGAAATTATCGAGAATCAGAGAAACGGCTTTATGCTGAGCGGAGACACAAGAAAAGACATTAAAAATATCTCGGAAATTATCTCTGATAAACCACTGCTCGAGAAAGTGAAAGAAGATGTGTACGATTATATGATGACAAAGCATTCACCGGAAGAAGTAAAGAAGAGCTTTAAAGACTAACTCTATCGCTTCTTGTAAACTCTTACATAATCCACTACAAAACTATCGGGTAAATCTACGAGACTCGGTAATCCCGCAACATTTTTATTCACTTCCAGGCTCAGTAGGATGTATTGGGCAACCTGGGATATATAAGTAGTTCCTTCGTTGGTTTTTACTCCATCTACATAAATAGCATATGAACTGGGTGTCCATTCAAGACCGAAGGTATGAAAACGATCTTCAGTAGGTTTTAAAGGAGAATAAAAAGGCCCGAACATCTTATGTGTGCTCCCATAACCAGCCCAATGCAGTGCATGAGATACAGCGTCCGCGCGGTCGTTTCTGAAATACTCGAATATATCTATCTCAACCCCATTAGCTTCTGGTGTACCCCCGTCAGTGTTCTTGGATGATTGCAACCAGAAAGCAGGCCATATTCCTGTTGTACGTGTTAGTGCTGCACGGCACTCGAAATATCCATAGCGCGTTTCAAATAAATTAGCAGTATGGATGATACCAGTATGAATAGAGTCACCCTGAATACTTGCTTCTATAACCAAATGACCCTTACGGTCCAGCCTAACCGCTTTTGTTGTATTGTAAGCATCCCCACGTTTACCCAAACCATGAAAACCCCACTTGGTTCTATCCAACGCACTTCCATTGAACTCGTCGCTCCATATAAGTTGATAACCACTCACAGGAGGTCGCCCATTCGATACTGCAGTACTTTGAGATAACAGTATTAACCTATTAGAAATACAGATTAAAAATATTACTATATGCCTTCTTTTCATGTGTGTAAGTTAAGAACAAAACAGTAATACGTTTGTTTCAGCCGATAAGAAAGCAGACACTTAACAACTACACAACATAAAATTAATATTAACATGATCTTAAGTTTCCTGTTTAAGCACATTGTATTCTTACCTTTAACCATCCGGAAAAAATACATCTATGTTGACTTATTCAATCTTAATCTTTATCATAGCGCTAGTACTAGTTTGCTATTCAACTCAAAAAGTTATTTACGTAGCTAACAAGAAACATCTCTTCGATGAGCCAACCGAGGATAGAAAGATCCACTTGGTTCGTACACCTAACCTCGGCGGCGTTGCTATCTTCGCTTCTCTCATGTTTACTTTCTTCCTGTTTCTTCCTTATACCAGCATTACCAACCTCAATTACATTATCGCGTCGTCTGTAATTATGTTTATAATTGGCCTTACAGATGATTTAGTGGGTGTTAACCCAACAAAGAAAATGTTGGCTCAGCTCATTGTGGCCCTCATTATTGCAGGGCCGGCAGGATTTCGGATTACCAGTTTCTACGGCTTTATGGGGTTCAATGAAATCCCTTTTGCTTTAAGCATAACAGGATCCGTTCTTTTCATAATGTATCTCATAAATGCATTCAATCTTATCGACGGTATAAACTGCCTCGCCGGTAGTATCGGTCTTTTAACATGCGCTATGTTCGCTTATTTTTTCTGGACACTAAACGAAACAGGGTTTTCTTTTCTTGCCATCGCAATGTGCGGATGCCTGGCAGGATTTCTTTGGTACAATCGCACGCCCGCAAAGATTTTTATGGGCGATACTGGTTCACTTTTCCTAGGTTTTATGGTGGCTATATTTTCTATCCGCTTTATGGAACTGTCTCATTCAAATGCAGTAAAAAATACGGGCGTAACCTTTAGTTCGGCACCGATGCTTGTATATGCTTTGTTGATGATTCCGGTTTTCGATACTTTTCGTGTTTTCACCTTGCGGCTTCTAAAAAAGAAGTCCCCTTTCGCCGCCGACAGAAACCATATTCACCATCGGCTGGTGGATCTGAACCTTTCTCACATGCAGGCAACCCTTGTTCTGGTAGTAACAAATGTGATCGCATTAGGTATCGTATTCTCACTTGGTAAATTCGGCAACGAAGTTATTTTTGTTGCGCTATCAGGTTTTATCGTCTTTTCCAACTGGGTGTTGTGTCATCGCTTTACACAGAAATCAAATAAACCTCCTAAAACGAGCCCCACTTACCCCAACCTGCTTCCTACCAGCCAGAAAAAACGTACTGCACGGGAATTAACGCCACTTTCATAATAGTGGTGCCTGCCCTGTTACCGATTAAGTAACATCCTCACGTAAAACGAGGGCTTTGTTAGTTTTTTACGCAGGTTCACCTCATAAAACATCCCGGATAGCAGTTCCCGCAACTGCTTATTACGGCTGCCTATCTTAATGAGCTTATCAAACAGCCAGGGAAATCTAACAAGCTGCTGAATCCGGTAACTTAGTTTTAGTTCTGGGCCTAAAATACGGTAAACTTCAGCATCATAGGCTGCCATGCGTTTGGCAGAAAAATTATTCTCCTTCAGCGCACTTGCAGCCGTGAGAGCGGCAATGCGGCCGGAATAAATACCATTACCGATACCCTCGCCTGTAAAGGGATCAATCAGGTAAGCTGCATCTCCAGCAAGCATGTAACGATCCCCTGAAATTTTCCTGCGTTTACTTCCGAGTGGAAGACCATAGCCTTCTATACCACCAATCAATTCCGCCTCCTTGAATCGCTCTTTAAATACAGGATCATTCTTCACGATATCAAGGAGCGTCTTCTTAAGATGGATCTTTTTACTCCTTATGGCTTCACTTAGCATTCCGACACCTACGTTTGCTCGTCCCGAAGGCAAGGGGAAAACCCAGAAATAACCGGGTAAAAGATGTTTAAGGAAATGCAGCTCAATAAAGTTATCCGGATGATTGCCTTGAACATTCTGATAATAAGCCCGTACACCAGCCATATAGTGCTTGGGCTCCATGGTAATGCCGGCAATTTCCCGGGTAAAAGAAGAATGGGCACCATTTGCAATAATAAGAATGTCGGCCTTTGTTTTAATGCCCGTATCATCTGTTACTATATATCCGTCTTCTACACGTTCATAGGTATCGATACAAACGCCTTGGAGTAATTCTATTTGCGGACAGCGTTTGATTTCTTCTATTAGAAAATTGTCGAATTCTAACCTTGTACATACATATCCCATCGGTTTTTCCCTGATACCATCTCCCGTACTATCGTACCCGGGGTAGCATCCAACATCAAGGCTATGCCTACCGGGAGACGCGAAGGTAACTCCCCAGCTATTTAACGTAAACGGGCTCGCATGCAGGCGGGCCGTTATCTCAGGATCTATCCTGTTCAATGCAGCAATCACTTTTCCACTCAAACCATCCCCACATACCTTATCCCTTGGAAAAACAGCTTTATCGGCGATAACACAGGCTATACCCATCTTTGCCAGTTGCAAGGAAGCCGCCGCTCCCGCAGGGCCTGCACCAACAATAAATACTTTTGTATTTTTCAAAACGCTGTTTTCAATTGTACTGAACCTGATACGCCCCGGCCCTGTTTAAAGCCGGTAGCAAATAGCATTTATATTCATTCCTGCACCTACGGAAGCAAAAAGCACTACATCGCCTTTTTGCAAATGATGCCCTGCATCAAGTCCACGCTTTACCAGATCGTAAAGTGTAGGGACAGTAGCTACCGAACTATTACCAAGAAAATGAATGCACATAGGCATCACCGCTTCAGGAA
>JACMJX010000289.1 GCA_014380425.1 Chitinophagaceae bacterium
AGACAGTTAGTAATCAATAAGCCTAATAAAAGTACAATACGTCCCATTCTTTTGTAGTTTGCCGTTTAAGATGTGCAAATGTATACCTGATACTTAAGCTGGCTGATAGCAAGCGGGAAAACGATTTACGAATTCGGTAAAAGTTGCTGGTAAACCCGTGTTCGACTACTCGCCTTACCGGGGTTTCACGATTCCTTAAAGTTTTGTTTAAAATTTCTTAACAGCATGAAATCAACTAAATTGCCTATAAATTGCTTTCAAATAGCCATTTTAGACAAATTAAATGATACGACTCTTTATGGATCAGATTAAAAATAGAAATATGAAAACGTTTGTTGCAGGCCTCTGCCTGTTCTTTACCTCAGTGGCCATTGCGCAACCTACAGTAACGGAAAAATTTCAAAAGATCACTACTGTACAGCAGGCGCAGCAATACATCGATGCCAATGCGGCCCTGAAACCAACGCTGCTGAATCTTTCTTATGGTAAAGACTCCACGTTGATCGATAAAAGACTATTGCGGCAAAAGAAAGGCGATGTCTTCTCGGTAGGTTACGTTACTTACAAAGTTCTGGAGGCGGCAGAAACAGTGAATTACAGGTCCAGCTATATATTCCTCGATGGGTCTTCACTAACCCCCCTGGAAATCGACAGCCTGAAAAAGCTGATTGTGCAGAAAGCCTCGGCTGGTACGCCTTTCGATCAACTCTCCGATCAATACACTATGGATGGCAATACCACGCATGGAGACACCGGCTGGTTCTTCGGTCCGGAAATGATGCCGAAGGAATTTCAGGACGCTGTGCAGAATCGTAAAAAAGGCGATATCTTTTTCGTGGATGTATCCGATAAGCAATGGCACTATATCGTTAAGAAAACCTACGATGACCAAATCAAGAAAGAGATAGTCGTTCTAAGATCGAACGGGAGGTAGTGCAGAATTGCGGCTTTCCGCAATACACAAATCGTAAGTTTACGATGTCGAAGATCATATTTCAGGTTGAGGTGAATCAGAAGTTTAAGTGCGTGGCGACACTATCTTTGATGTATCAAAAAGCCAATATCAAAACCCGGTTATCCAGTATCCAATTAAAAACAAAAAGTCCAAATCCTTTAGAAAGCAACTGTCCAATGTCCAAAATCAAGTATTACAACCCTGAGGCTGATTGATGCAACCATACACCACTTACTTCCTGACCGGAGAAGATTTTAAAAAGAGACAGCCTAACCGCTGTCTTTTTTTTGTTTACGCTCCACTCTGTGCCGATCGAAGTCCATTCCATCAACGCCTTTAGCAGCCCTCCTGTTAAGTAGAATATTTAGTAGAACGTTTTTAGAGTAACCTGTGACGCGGTGCATAGCACTATAACGAAGGTAAAGAAAAGGAATACCGCAGTAGCAGGTGTAAATACCCTTAAAATCACCCTTTTTGGTGAGATTTGTAATGGTTGTCGAGCTTTATGTTTGCAACTGGTTTTTCATAGGATATTGAAATTAATCGGGGGTGTATTTCTATACTGCTCCCTTTTTTTGCTTTGAGGTGAGCCATCGATTATTTTCTATAATCATCATTTATTTCTATCCAGTAACCGTCAGGATCCTTCAAGTAAATCTGCCGAATTCCGTCGGTACGAAGTGTGGGAGTTTTGGAATCGCCCACCCAATTGGAGTAATCGATCTTGTTGCTCTGAAGGTTCAGGATGTATTGATCGATGGATGGTACACTGAAGCAAAGATGATTGTGTTTATCATGAAAGGTGATCTCCGATGCGCCTTTAATAAGATGGAGTTGGGCACCACTTCCCACTGTGAACCACTCGTGAAGACCGTCTTTAAAAGGCTCCGGGATTCTCTTGAGTTGCACTATCTTCTCATAGAATTCGCGGCTCTTCTCCAGGTCCTTTACATATATCGCCACATGATTGATTCTGACTGTAATAGTTGTATCCATAGATTTCTGGGCTTTTGTAGTGGCCGGAAACAAGAATAGGGCTACAACAAAAGAAGAAAGGCATACTTGTTTCACGAGGTAACTGCATGGCATCATCGTCCTACTAATTATGGTGTAAATATCCATTAAAAAACCCGGATGGTCAAAAGCTTAAAGCAGGTCTATTCAGGCCATGTTGCTTTTAGTTTTACAGTAAGTAAGAGATACGATAATTTTACGGGCCTATTAATGCGGTAGCAATCCCCTGTAATCAGTTACAATCAGGTTAATTCAACTGCTTGCCTATGAAAAAAACTTTGGATACAAACCAGCTGTTCTCCGAATACTTGGACGTATCTGTGATTACAACCCCTGCCCGGGCAAAGATGCCCAGCTTATCGATTGGCTTGCCTGTTACTACAAACTTAACCACATGGTCACCCGGAGGCAACTCCCGGTATAAAAAACTACTCATTCTATATGAAGTACAGGCTGCATCGAAACGAACGAGATCTGTAACGCGCCTCCCGTCTATATATACATCTATAATGCTTGTTGATGGACCGAGAAGATCGTAGAACCCTAATACCCTTCCGTTAAACTTTATTGTAAAAGAAGCCCCGGGTGTAGCGGCTTTGTATATCTGCGGCATGAACCGGACAAATGGCCTGCTAACAGGGTCTGTAGGAGCGAGCAATTCCCAGCCGTCCTTCACGGCAATTTCCGATAAAGGAATTGCCTGCGCTCCCTCCCAATTGTCTTCCCTGAATGCCGCCACTTGTAGATGCGGAAGTTGCGCAGTAAAGTTCTTCATGATAGAAAGACCTCTGAACACGGCTCCTGCATATATTTTATGCGATTCCACTGAGCGGGGATGTACGCCATCAAGTGTGAAAACCATTTTACCGGGGTGCTCTGCCGGCTTGCCGGAAAACACCAGCTTATCTGCATTCAATAATCTAAATACAGGTACACCCATGTGAATGGAGGGAATATTGTAATGCTCTGCAATCTTTTCCATGGCTACTGCCGATGGCTGGTACAGCCGGCTATTCAAAGCAGGAATGTTGCTTTCTCTCATGGTGTACACAAAGCATATATCTGTTTCAGGATATTTAACCCATGTTTTGCGTACAATACCTTCCATACTTCTATATATCTGTTCGGCAGTGGCATTGTGATCGTTCGTCGCAAATTCCACGAATACCAGGTCAGGATTATGGCTCAATACATCTTCATCCATTCTGAAAACCCCCAGGTCTGACCCGGTTCCTCCAATGGAAGCTTCGATCTGTCTGAACGTGGCATCGGGGAAACTAGAGTCCAGCCAGTTATAGGTCATATCGCGCCAGCCATTACCTATCTGCGTAATGCTTCCGCCCAGGTAGGCTACTGTTACTTCTTTTCCTGCCTTTATCTTATTGAAAAAATTGGGCAGCCCACCCCGGTAATTCAGTTCGTTTAAACCGTCTGTTGGCGTTGGTTCCGGCTCTTCAACTTCCTCCGGAATGAGGGGTTGTAACGTTTTTGTGCAGCCGAATGATAACAACGCTGCGAATACCAGAAAAAAAGTAGCATCCAAAAATCTTCGTATCATAGAAAATCTATTATTATTTCCCGTTCTTGATATCGAACCGGGACTACCAGTTTCGGGTAAAAAGGGAATCAATCCCTTTATTCTTTAAAGCGGGATGTGTTACTGGCAGTAAATTTTGCTTGTTTGCCCTAAAAACGATACAAAGTTAGCAATATTGTTGAGAAGTCAAAGTATAGGGTACCCTTTTGCCTTTATGATGGTAACAATGCGGTTGCTTACTGACTATCGCTTTACTTGAATCATGATACCCTCTTTGGACTCGAATTCCTCTGTTTGTTCCAAAGGAATATTGTTCTTTACAAAAATGTCCGCTTCTTTTAACACCTTGGGAAAGATGATACCAGCTTCTTCTTCTATCTTTTTCAGGCTAACCTGCTGATTACGAAACTCGCTGAAATCAAACCGGGCTTCCAGGCCTCTCCTATCTACTACCTTCGACTGGTCAAGAATAAACCCATAGGCAAGCAGCCCTTCCTCTTCATCGATAGCAGCAATTACCTTCCAGAATTTCACCGGATAATAAATGCCGTTATACATCCTGTCTTCATCCTCCTTCAATACCGGCCCTGCAAAAATACTGACCTTTGTATCATCGCCTTGCAAGCCCTCTTTAACGGCGTCTTCGAGACGCCCCCAGAGCCCAGCCTGCCTGGATTGGTTGAATCCTTCATGTTGCGGGGTGCAGTTGGTCCAGTGAAACGTGTCTGAATTGGCATATTCTATTTCAAGCTCGGTGTTTCCATAACAACTGTCGTCTCTTCGCACCATGTGGCCCCTGTCTATCTGGGTAGCCGGCTTATAGAACTCCTCGTTGGTGAGCTGAATTTCCACGGGTATTCTTGGATCAGGTCTCCAGGAATTGCCTCCATCGCCAAAGTCTTCTCTTTCTTTTGTTGGTTTTAAGACGGGATCGTAATCCACATTCACTGCGCTCCACATCTGCAGCCGGAACTTCTCATTCATTACAAGTGAATAATGATAGTATTTCAAGATCAGGGCCTCTTCCGTATCGACCTTCTTATGGATCTCCTCCATGCGGCTTTTCTTTACTTCAGGAACAGGTATGTCTACTCCAAGGAATGCAGGTTTATACCCCTTATACCTCCTGTTCGAATACACTTCATCAAATCGTAATTTCTTCTCTTCTTCTTGAACGCCCGGCAAACTGCCTGCTCCTTGCACATCCGGAGTTGAACCAGCATTGATAACTAGATTCGTGATATTATTGAAATTGAAAACATACCTGCCAGTGGATCCGGAATGCAGGTCTGCTTCTTGATTAAGAGGATCGGGCGTATTCATCTTATCTTCCGAACCCGGCTCACTATCCATAATTTTGTCTCTGCCGTTTACGAG
>JACMJX010000004.1 GCA_014380425.1 Chitinophagaceae bacterium
AATATGACCCGAATACTACAGTACTTTGCCCCTTTATCCAGGTTTTAAGAGAAGATGTTTGATCATACTTCCACGATAATTGTTAAATTGCAGAGAAATAACCGCCATGACATTGCGCTGGCTCGTTTGTATTTTATCCTTATTCTTCCTCCATCTGGCTCAGGCGCAGCCTGCTAAAGTGACACTTTCAGGTTCCGTTAGAGACGCAAGCAGTAAGGCAGCATTATCCTTCGTTAACGTTACTTTGAAATTGGCGAAAGACAGTTCTCTTGTGGCCGGTACTATTTCAGGGGAAGATGGCCGGTTTACTGTTCCTGATCTAAGCAGTGGGAGCTATGTGCTTGTGCTTACCTACATCGCTTACCAGCCGAAAATGCAACCGGTGCTGGTGGGGCAGCTAACGAATTATTTGGATTTGGGGAACATCGAGCTATCAAGGGATAGTAAATTGCTTGATGAAGTGATCGTTAGCGGAAAACAGGATGCCGTGTCGAACAGGATGGATAAAAAGAGTTTTTCTGTCGCGGACAATATTGGTCAGGCTGGTGGCTCGGTGTTGCAGGTGATGAAGAATCTTCCGGGTATTACTACAGACCAGGACGGCCGTGTGCAATTGAGAGGCAGCAATAAGGTAATGGTACTGATTGATGGAGTGCAAACAGCTTTAACAGGGTACGGCGGTCAAACAAGCCTGGATAATATCCCCTCTTCAGCCATCGAGCGAATCGAGATTATCAATAATCCATCCTCGAAGTACGATGCTAATGGCAACGCGGGCATTATCAATATTATCTATAAAAAGGAAAAAAAAGAGGGCCTGAATGGTAAAATAGGCTTGACAGCCGGCCTGGGTGCCCTGGGGATAAAGAGGGAGAATTACCCCACCATACGGCCGCAATACCAGGCCACTCCTAAGATCAATCCTTCTATTTCCCTCAACTACCGGAAGAACAAGGTTAACTTCTTTATGCAAGGAGATCATCTTTTCACCAGAACCCTTAACAAGAATGAGTTTGCAAACAGGTTTTATGATAATGGCGATACGGTGAAACAGCAAACCAAAAGAAACCGTACAACCAATATCGTGACCGGCCGCATGGGCGCAGACTGGTTCCTGAATAAGAAAAACACATTCACAATCTCCGCATTGTTCAGCAGCGAGAAAATTCTAGACAGAGGAGATCAGCCTTTCTTCAATGGCGATCTTTCCAAAAGGCAGCGCTTGTGGCAGTTTCTGGAGGATGAATTGAAAACTACGGTAACGGCCATGGCCGGATGGCAGCATAAGTTTGCGCAGCCGGGTAGAATGATAAATGCCGGGCTGAATTATACCTTTCACAGGGAAGACGAGAAATACTTTTTTACGAATATCCTGCCAACCTATACAGGGCTAGACTCCTTTAAACTATTGTCAGACGAACACGTTGCAGACCTGAACATCGATTATGTGCAACCCCTGAAGACGGGCCGGTTCGAGACTGGGTTGAAACTCAGGATCCGGGAAATACCGACTAATATGCAGTTCAAGCCAGGGCTCAATTCACCGCTCGATGTTA
>JACMJX010000290.1 GCA_014380425.1 Chitinophagaceae bacterium
ATGATGGCGATGATGATGACGATGACGACGATGATGACGACGATGACAATGGGGGTGAACAACCTCCTCCTGGTCAGAGAGCCAACGATAAAAAGGTGCGGGTTCGTACTAAAAGTGGAGTGATCAATTTGAAGAAATCATTACAGGATGGTGTGTTTGGGTCAAATCCGGTCAATGGACGTACAACTGAAGCTACGATCTATTACAGGCTCAATGATCAGAGTTCCAAATCACTACTGAAGATAAAAGTGAAGTTGAGTTACTACAAAAACAGGTCGGATGTACCAGTTGCCCTTGCAGCAGAATTGAGCAGCAATACTGCCGACTTTCAATCTTCGCGTGTCATAGGAGGCGTACCGAGGCCGCCGCACATTATCATAACAAGTTACTACCGATAGAGAACTATTAAATAAAAAATATGCAGGGCAGGGCCTGTTGGTTATTACTGGCATACGTTCTATGCTATCATGCGTCCAGTGGCAACACAGAGCCGCGGAAGCCAACTGTTCTGCAACTCTATCAAAAGGCCGACAAGCTATTCCGTCTTCCAAATCCTACTGCGTTTACAGACAAGGAGGCTCTGTCTACTTTCCAGCTGATTATCGATCAGCTCGAAAGCAGCCGGGGCTTTTCGGATACCTGCCTTTTTCAATCCTACCTTAAAAAGGGCATACTGCTGGACATTGATGAGAACCGCCAGGCTGCAAAGCGGGCTTATCTGCGAGCCATACAGGTTAAAAGACTGAACCCTGCCTGGAGCGATTCCCTGTTATACCTGCCAAACGTTTACACAGGCTCTGCCTACTACCACCTCAATAACTTCGATTCGGCCAGTTATTTTCTTCAACATGCGGAAGCACTGATTCCATTGTTTCCGCAGATACAAGAAAAGGAACGCTTATACAATGCTTTAGGTGCCCTGCATTTCGAAAACGGGAATTACCTGCTGAGCAGAAACTACTTCAGCCTCGCGCTTGAAGTGCTGTATAAAGACCAGGCTTCCGATGCCATTGCGGCCATCCCTTTCGAAAATAATGTAGCCATCTCCCTGTTTAAGTTAGGTATGTATCGCGAAGCCGTGCAGATCTATCAAAAGCTCCTTGCCCGTCGCGTGTTCTCCGATCAGATCTATTTGAATATGGGCAAAACGCTTTTCGCACTTCATGAACCCTATAAAGCGCTGGAGAACTTTAGAAAGGTAAACCCCGACAAAGTTCCTGGTCTTTTAAACGAGATGGCCCTTGCTCACCTGGAATTGGGCAAGGTAGATTCTGCCTTGTTCTTTCTCGGGCAATTCGACAGAAGAAATAATACCGGTTACATCGATCGGGGTGTTAATAAAGTGTACAAAGCACGTACCCTTCTGGCAAGGCAGCAATACAACCAGGCGCTTCCATTACTTCAGGAAGCTATTATACTTTTTTCCGGAAGGTTCACCGATAAAGATATCTACGCGAACCCTGATAATTTTGTAGGTGCTTTTGCATCCTACCGTTTGTTCGATGCGCTTTTGAGGAAGGCAGAAACCCTGGAGCTACTGTATAAAACAGACAGCAACCCCAGGTGGCTGCAGGCGGCGCTGGCTACCTATAACAGTACCATGTCTCTCAGTAACTATATAGAGAAAAGTTATGATACAGATGATGCTAAATTGTTTCTGAAGAAAAATAACCGGGATCTATATCAGAATGCCCTGAATACATGCCTCCTTCTCCATACCCTCCATCCCCGGGATGGCTATTTGAAACACGCCTATCTCATCACGCAACGCAATAAGGCTTCCGTAGTGCTCGCAGGTTTACAGCAGCGAACGTATAAAGAAAGAGGGGGCATCGATCCTGCTCTCGTGCGCCGGGAACGAAACATCAAATACAATATTGCCCGGCTTAACCTGAAGAATGAGGTGGATATTAATAAAGAAACCCTTCAGCAAAATGCCAGTTTGAAAATGCACTTCGAGATTGAACTTTCCCAGGTGCAAAAGAGTATAGAGAAGAACAGTACGTATTATAAACTAAAGTACGACAATACCTTCCCGTCAGTAGAAGTAATACAGCAAACCCTCACGGAGCAACAGGCCGTAATCAGTTTTTTTGAAGCAGGCAATAGTTTACATCTCTTTGTTATCACGAATACAACTTTCAGGCACCGGCAAATCGATTCTTTCCCGCTGCTGCGGCAGCAGGTGCAGGCCTGGGTTAAACAGTTACATAGTTCGGAAAAAGGAAGGAAGTTCAACTACTCCGGGGCTTCCGGCATGTACGAATTGCTGGTGAAGCCCTTGCAAGAACTCGCAGTGGATAAAGACCACTGGATCATAGTACCTGACGGCATACTTTCCTTTCTTCCCTTTGAATCGCTGCCATCCGGCAAGCAGAATCTGCCCTTGCTGGAATCGGTGGAAGTAAGTTATACGCTTTCATCCCAATTTCTTATTCCCGCTGCTTCTTCAAAACTTGTACGCAGTGCATACAGTGTGCTGGCTTTTGCGCCATTTGCCGGTAAAGCCAGCAGCGATCAGCAGCGTGATTTGCCGCTGCAACAATTACCTGCGTCGGAAGCGGAAATCGCTAGTCTAAAGGGTAGCCAGTATATCAATCAGGCCGCCACAAAAGCCCGGTTTCTCGATGAAGCCAATCGTTATCCTGTAATCCATCTTGCCACGCATGCCATCTATAACCCGCAGAACAGCGCTGCATCTTTTATTGCTTTCTACCCGCAGGGGTCTACGCCGGAGCAGAACCGGCTTTATCTGGAAGAACTCTATGGCCTCGCCCTGGATTCCACGGAGCTGATGATTGTAAGTGCCTGTGAAACGGGAAATGGAGAACTGGTAAACAGTGAAGGGGTGATGAGTTTAACCCGTGGGTTCGCTTACGCCGGGTGCCGCTCTGTTGTAAACAGTCTGTGGAAGGCGGATGATGATGCCACTTCGGAGATCTTGCAGCAGTTTCATAGGTATCTTAAAGAAGGATACACCAGATCAAAGGCGCTTCAGAAAGCTAAACTCGATTATTTGCATGGAGACGCTTTGTATA
>JACMJX010000291.1 GCA_014380425.1 Chitinophagaceae bacterium
CAGATTGCATGAATACCTCCTTTTCTTTGGTGAATTTGAAAGGCGAAGTTAGGAATATAAATACAAATGGTGCAACGAATTTAAAAGATTTTAACAATCCTGTAACAACAGGCATTATATCATCCATGTCAGGAACGTAAATGACTAAAGTAAGTTGGCAAATGACCTAAATTCTATCTTATAGTTGCTTAACAACTTTTAGCACTGGGTGAAGTGTTCCGGCAGTTATCACCTGTGTAGTGCTGACCCTTTACATTACAAGCTATGAAAAGAACAAATCTGCAGTAACGATGAGAGCGATCAATTGGAGGAACAGCGACTGTAAATTCAGCGAACTTATTGAGCAGCCAATGCACTGTTCTGTCCTATGAATTTATGTAGTTCCGAACCTGCGAGCAGAAAAGCGCCTACCCCATAAGCCTCCGTACTGTTAGCATCTACTTTGTCGGGAGCAAAGCCAATTGGCTGAACGTAGCCTAGTTTTCCATCGGGCTGAACGGCAATAACCAGAGATCCCCATGCTTTCTTCACTACAGGCCAGGTAGCTTCCTTCGACAATAATCCATTGTTCATACCCCATAAGAGCGCATAGGCATAGAATCCGGTTCCGCTTGTTTCTTTAATATTATAACTACTTGGGTCGAGTAGTGAAGAATACCAGCTTCCGTCTGGCTGTTGAAGAGAAATGATTGTCGCCGCCATATCCTTATAGAGCGCTTCGAATCTTGCCCTGTCTTTATAGTCAGCAGGCATATTGACCAGCACGCGCGCCAGGCCCGCCAGCACCCATCCATTGCCTCTTGACCAGAACACTTTGCGGCCGTTCTTCTCTTTTTTATCAAGAAAGCTGCCGTCTCTAAAATAAAGATGCTCTGTAGAGTCGTACAGATAATCCGTTGTTTTCCACCAAAGCTGCGAGGCGATATCCAGGTATTTCTGCTCCCCGGTGGCAGTAGCAAGGTAGCCTAAAGCGGTGGGCCCCATAAACAGGGCATCACACCAGGCCCATTCCCGCAGCACGATTCCCTTTTTCCATTCCAGCGATTCGGTATGAGGCATGGTAACAATGCTGTCAGCCAGCTGCCTCCATCGAGCGATCATCTTCTCGTCTTGGTATTTCATGTAAAGAATAGAGTAGGTTTGCCCGATACAGTAATCATCTGCAAAGAAGCGCCTTGGCCCCGTGTTCCAATCCAGCTTTTCGCCAATCTTCACAAGTGACTTCACATATTTCTTGCTTTTACTGATATCGGAAAGCGCTAAAATACCCGTGTAGCCAGCTGCGGCCACCCAGTCAGTCATGGCATATTTAGGCGGAGTTGTTTTCCAGCTATTAAGTTGCCAGTCGGCAACGCGTTCCATCACTTTACGAATACTTTTGGGCTTGAATGATACAGAATCTTCGGGAGGGGCTTCGTTATTGGTGACGGCACACAGGGAAAGAGGCAAAAAGAGAAGAATGGTAAACAATCTGAACAAAACTTGCATTGTCGTATTTATTTTAGTGTTAGTTCCAAATACCTGCGATTTCGGCTTACAATGTATAAAGATTCAACCGGAACGCAAGGGGCAATATCATCGCGGAAATTTATCCTTTTCGGAAAGCACCTCCCATTAAGAGACTAAAGATCCATGCATCATAATGTAATAAATTGGTTATCAAGGTCTTAAGTTCTGGTATGCAGATTGAAATTACTGGTCACAACTCAGAAACATGAAAATTATCTTTCAAATCCTCTTCTTAACCCTTGGTGCTCTTAACAGCAAGGCACAAATCATCAGCAGTTTTAGCTGGAGCTCGAATCCTGTTACCAGAGCTGATGTAGGCGCCAATGCTATTTCAGCTGGTGCAAATGCCACTTCTTCTGCCAATGGCAGAAACGCTAATGGCCTTAACCCCGGCCCTAACCGCGAAAACATCAGCCTCAGGCTTGCAGGAAGCAATTTCAATCTTGCAGGAATAGATATGTCCATCGACTTCCGCCGCGAAGAATCCGATGCTGATTTTTTTACCCGTAGCAATTATGTATTTGGCATGGCCGGCGGAAGGATCCGTGCCAGCTTCCCGCTTACCAACGGCGCTACTTTCACCACTATCAATTCAGGGGATGTTTACAACGTTCCGAATGATCGCCTTTTTCATACTTACCGTTTCCGTTACGACAACAATACTGGAGTGGCTATCATTTCTGTAGATGGCACTACGGTGTACACATACACCGGTATTACCAATACCGCGCTATACTGGACAGGCGCCGGAGATTTAACAATCGGTGCCAATATGGATGGTGGCGCAACCAATGTTGCGATCCTGGATAATATGGTAATTCAAATGATTCCTGCTGCCGGAGTTCTGCCTGTCGATCTGCTATCATTTACTGCCGCTCCCAAGGGCGCGCTAGCAGCTATCAAATGGACGACTACACGCGAAATGAATACGGCAACTTTTACGGTTGAACGCTCTTCGAACGGAATCAGTTTTGCCGCTATAAAAACGGTAATTGCCGTAAATTCTTTCAATAGTACCAATAACTACCAGGTAACAGACAGCACGCCGCTTGCGAAGGGTTTCTATCGGTTGAAGATGACAGACATCGATGGTTCTTACACATACTCCGCAACCAGGCAGGTAGAAATGGGCGCTGCGAAAGTAACAGTGAGTTGCTTTCCGAATCCGTCTACTGACTACGTAAATCTTAAGATCAACAATAACAAACCTGCTGCTTACTCGTACTACATCACTTCGCTTGACGGGCGCATTCTTCTTTCAGGTGTGTCGAAACTCGGCACCGGTACGCAGCTCCTAAGCATCGATCTTACAAAAACAGATGTAAAGGGTGTATTGATTATACAATTAAATAATACTTCGGATAACACGATGCAAACCTTCAAGATAGTAAAACAATAAAGAGATCATATCATTAAAAAAAGAAGCCCGCAGTGAGTGCGGGCTTTTTTTATGATCGCTTTAGCAAGTCGTGTCAATTGGCATTACTGGGCTGCCAGGTATTGTTCCTGTTATTCACGTCTGGCAATGTTAGTTCCGGATCAACCACCACCTTCGTTAGTTTATTGGGCGAATTATAAGTGAACTTCCACACAGGGCCGGTATGCCAGATCTCGACAGGCAGTTTTATAAGTGCCTTCTTGCCCCCTGCTTCCGTTACTTCTACCGTCACCGGCATGGGAAGTTTTTCCAGGTTTATCAACGTAATGATACTTCCTTTGCCTTCCGTATAGGCGACACCGGATACCGCGATATCCACTTTCCATAAGTTCATGAACCATCCCCTCCAGAACCAGTCGAGTGACTCGCCTGCATGGTTCTCTATGCAATGAAAGAAATCATAAGGAGTAGGGTGTTTAAATACCCATTTATGTACATAATAGTTAAAAGCGCTGTCGAATCGCTCGGCGCCAAGTATTGATTCCCTAAGAATGGTTAAACCCACACCTGGTTTGTTGTATGCCAGGTTGCCGAGGTTTTTCTGCTGCTGAACATCAGGTACGGTCATTATGCTTTCGGAACTGTCCATATAAATATATCCCGCGCCCTGCTGCACTTTACTCTCCTTGTAAAACTCTCCCTTGTTGAAGTCTTTATCCGCCAGGGTATTGATGAACGTATTGAAACCCTCATCCATCCAGGGAAAGCGTCGTTCATCGCTGCCTACGAGCATGGGAAACCAGTTATGGCCAAACTCGTGCGACGTTACTCCCCACAACGATACTCCCGCTGCCCTCGAGGAGCAGAATACGATGCCGGGATATTCCATTCCGCCCACAACACCGCCTACATTGGTAGCAACGGGGTAGGTATAAGGGTACAGGTATTTCGAATAGAATTCTACCGAGCCTTTCACGAATTGCGTGGAACGCTTCCAGCCATCGGCCGTGGCGCTTTCAACGGGATATACCGACATGGCGAGCGCCTTTTTACCGTTCGGCAGGTTAAGGCGGGCAGCATCCCATACAAAAGCTTTCGATGTAGCCCAGGCCACATCCCGCGTATTTATGCATTTGAACTTCCAGGTGAGTCTCTTTTTAGCCGGCCTGCTTGCGGGGTCATTTACTTCTGCTTCTGCGCGCAGCATTACGGTCGAATCGCTGTTTCTTGCCTGGGCATATCTTTTCAGCTGAAGTGGGGTAAGCACGTCTGATGGATTCTGTAATTCCCCGGAGCCGACTACTATATGGCCCGCCGGCACATTTACCGTGTACTCTACATTTCCATAGTCAAGATAAAACTCACCCTGACCCAGGTAAGGCAGGGTATTCCATCCATTTACATTATCGTACACCGCCATGCGGGGGTACCATTGCGCAATCTCATATACCCAGCCATTCCTTGTCTGCAGTCTTCCCATCCTGTCTGTTCCATACTCCGGAATGGGGAACTCGTAGTTGATTTTGAATTGCGCCGTTCCGTTCTTTGCTTTAATGGAAGACGGCAGGGTTATCTTCATCCGGGTATCGTTGATGATATACGATGCTCTTACTTCTTTGCTACCGGTAATAATGCTCACCGATTCTATACCATAACCACCATTGAATGTACCCTTGTTAGCCCAGCGCCCACCACTAACAGCAGTAGTAGCAACGCCCCTGGAAGTGCTGCTGTAGATGTTCTGATCCAGCTGCAGCCATACAAAAGGGAGCTCCTGGGGGCTGTTATTGGTGTATTTAATCACCACTCCGCCTTTAATGGTATGGGCAGAATCATCCAGCGTAACATCGATTTTGTAATCTGCCTGGTTCTGCCAGTATTTAGGCCCGGGCGTTCCATCTGCAGCCCGAATTTCATCTCCATAAGCCGGATAGAAAAAGGGTGCGAAGGCTTCGTGCTGGTTAAACTTTGAAGGGGTTTGGGCAAACAGATTTACTGCGCCCACTAACAAAAACAACATTATAAGGTGGAAGTGTCTCATACTGAAATGTTAAGATCCTGTGTCAAAAGGGATAAAGATAAGAATCCGGAATTAATAAATGTCTCGAGATGGGCAACGGGGTTATTTTTACATTAAACGGGATTATTGGTTTATGAGAGGCAAACAAATTAGTGATGAGCTGGCTGGTATAATTATTACAAGAGTCTTTCCATGAAAACGACTTGTGTGAAATTACTTTTACTAGCTATTCTATTAGCGCCTACTGCCCACACTCTTTGCCAGGAAGCGCCCAACCAGCCTTCCGATACTTCTTACTATAAATCGTACACGAATCTCATCACGGCAAGGTATTTCTTTTCGCAGAAATATACCAGCATCACCGTACAAGGTAAAACGACGGGCGACCGCCTGCAATACCGGCCCAATACCAATCTCAATATGGGGGTCGGCTTTACTTATGGCTGGTTTACACTCAACCTTGCATTTACTTTTCCTTTACTCAATTCAGGCGATGAAGAAAAACCAGAAACCAAATACCTTGATCTTCAAAGCCATATTTACACTTCAAAATTTATCGTGGATGTAGTGGCTAATCGCTACAGGGGATACTATCTTGCTCCAAAAGGTACTGCTTCACCTGAGGGGTCTGACTATTACCAGCGGCCAGATATGAAGGTATGGCATATCGGAGTATCGGGATACAAGGTATTGAACTGGAAGAAATACAGTTTCCGTGCGGCCATGCAGCAAAACGAATGGCAGCAGAAATCGGCAGGGAGTATTCTGGTTGGGGCGGAGATCTATTATGGTAGATTAAGAACCGACAGTTCGATCATCCCCAAAACCTTTCAAGAGAATTTCGATCAGAATGATATTACCTCCGTGCGGGCAATAGATATAGGGCCCGGTGCCGGTTATGCATACACACTTGTGCTTTCAAAAAGCTTTTACCTGATGGGCTCCGCTACCTGCACGCTTCCACTCGACTGGATCACGGAATACCGCTCCAAAGGTTCGGAGTCGAACGTTTCGGTAGGGCCGAATTTGTCGTACCGTGCTTCTGCAGGTTACAACACGCCAAGATGGGGAGTCAGTGCTCTATGGGTAAATAACCGTATAAAAAGCAGGGGTGCATCCGGCCCTTACCAGGTGCAAACCGGAAACGTACGCCTGAATTTAATATACCGTTTTGAGCCTGGCCCCAGGCTGAAGCGAAAGATCCGCATTTTCTCCTTTGATTAATCATGAATGCCGCGCTGCCGGCTATGGGTGATGTGCGCAGTATGATGTTTACCATGCCAGGCGTAAGATGCCAGCAACTGCCACAGCGTGCTGTTTTTCTGTTGTGCAGGATGATATACCGTACGCTGCCACTCCTCTTCTGAAATATTCTGCAGCAGCACATACCACCGCGCATGCAGTGCATGAAGCAAAGTAAGAGAAATATTTACCGGTACAAGCTCTGTATCTTTAAGCATTGCCCAGGCAGCTTCGTCGTAAGGCTTGATGGTAGGGTTATCCTCTGTAAGTGCCAGTTTAAAGCGGGTGTAAGCATTCATATGACTGTCGGCCACATGATGCACCACTTGTTGAAGCGTCCACCCCCCCGGCCGGTAAGGAGTATTTAATTCAGCCGCATCCAGATCCTGCACGGCATACTCCAGTAATTGCGGAAGATTACGGATATCGTTGCTATGTACATTCCTGATTGCATCGGAATACGGCTCGTTGCCGATCAATTGCTGATCGGAAAGCCGGCCTATCGGGTAGCGGGGATCGGTGTTCATCTGCTTTTAGCGCAAGGTAAGAAAAAATGGCTGCTCGTACTGCAATCCGGCTTTGTGC
>JACMJX010000021.1 GCA_014380425.1 Chitinophagaceae bacterium
AAACACTTGTATGAAAAGAATACATTTCAGCCAGCTGATAGCTGTGCTCCTGTTCGTGCTATTTGTCTATACAGCCCTCAATAAGTATTTCGACATGGCCAACTTCCGGGCATCACTGGAAGAATCACCCTGGGTGGGCAACTATAGCATCTTTGTATCCTATGCAGTACCCCTTCTGGAGCTGATAGTAGCCGCACTGCTCCTGGTACCCCGAACCCGCCTGAAAGGCTTGTATGCATCCTTCTGGCTGATGCTGTTCTTTACTATTTATATTGCCTACATGCTCGTTTTCACGCCCGAACTCCCATGCTCCTGCGGAGGCGTCATCAGTGAAATGACATGGCCGCAACACCTGGTGTTCAATATCGTCTTTACCCTGCTGGCATACGTAGCATCATGGCTGCATAAACACCCGGGTCATGCACCACAGCAAGCACACACCATATCTTATACATATAAATAAACGTTTCACCCCCCCTTGTTCCGTAAGTTTTTTTACGATTATTACAATGATCAAAACCAATTAAAACCTTAATTATGCAAAATGTACAGTTCGAGCGTTTCAAACGCATCGATCAACTGATCCGGATCAAGGGTACCGGCACTCCTTCACAGCTCGCCAAACGTTTGGGCTTTTCTGAAAGAACCGTGTATGATTATATCAACACTATGAAAGACATGGGGGCGCCTATCAAATACTGCAACTTCAGGCAAAGCTATTATTATGAAGAAGACGGGTTTTTCCAGATCGGTTTCTATGCCCGCAAAACGGCCATACTATGGGCATGGGTGATGAGTGATCTCTTAGGCCTCGATCTGGTGCTTGCGTAGTAAGATCATCTTCAACTGCAATGCTACTGCAGTCGGTAGCTGTAGATTAGTTATTCAAAACCATTGTATGAAAACAGAAACCCAGGAAGAACGCGCCAGCGCCTCGCCGGAAGCTGAAATCACTCCGGGCCGAAAGGCGGATAAGAAAAGCGGTAACCGTGTCGGCTATAATTATATCATCATCAAAAGTTATAAAGAAAGCCAGAAGAACGACGTGGTCAAATGCCTCTATATAAAAGCCCTCAACAAGTTCGGCTTCTGTGTAATCAAGGAAGGCAGCTATGGCGATACCAAGGATAAGAATGGCAGGGATATCATAGACCGCCTTAAATGGCAGCAGTCACTGCATGAACAGTTACAGGACAAGCTGCCCATGCCACGCCTCCTGGGGCATTTCGAGGAGAAGGGAAATTACTACCTGGTAATAGAGCATATCAAGGGTAAAGCATTGCAGAAAGTATGTTCGCAGAACAGAAAGGAACTGAGGGCATCTATAATAAGCGGCGGCCGGCTGGGCATAAAGTTCCTGGATTACCTTATCCAGATGGCAACCATCCTGCACACACTGCATGCTAATAAAGTGGTACACCGCGATGCTACCCCCAACAACTACATGATCACTCCGCGCGGCAAAGTAGCGCTGATCGATATGGAAATGTGTTACTCCCTGCAGCAGCAATATCCAATGCCTGCTTTTCAACTCGGTACCGTGGGCTATATGTCGCCGCAGCAGGAAGTAACACAAACACCTACCACGGCGGAAGATATTTTTGCATTGGGTGCCATCATACTGCAAATCTGGTCGGGTATCTCCCCGGGCAAAATGACGAATGAACCGATGGAAGCACTCACCCAAAAGATCCAGTTCTTTATCAATGATAAAAAGATGGCAGACATGGTAACCGCATGCCGGCAGAGGGGCGGGATGTGCTGGTGCGGTACAAGGCGGATCTCAAAAACAAGATGCCGCGCCCGGCATACCAGCCGAGAGCGTACTCCAAGGAAGATATACTGGATACCATTCAAAAGGGAATTCTTACAATGGCCTCGCCCCTGATGGGTGATGAAGATAAAGGCTGGTTTGCTGATAACATGGCAGCGCCTCCCGCAGACGATAAGCACAAACTTCGCAAAACCTGGTACGCCAGTTACAACCGGGGTGTGGCAGGTATTCTTTACACGCTTGCCCAGGCAAACACTGCAGGCCTCGATACATCTGCCACGAATCCTTTCATCGCCCGTGCCCTGGATCTTATTAGGGATAAATATATAAGCCGCATCGCCAAAGCCAAAACAGGGCTTCACTTCGGCTCCGACGGTATCGCGGCTTCGCTGGCAACGGCGGTACAGCAGGGGCTGATCAAGCCAACCACCCAGCACATGAACTGGATCGGCCTCCTCCTGGAAAAAGAGAACCTGGGTAGCGATATCGTCAATGGCGGGCCCGGACAAGGCATAGCCGTGATGATCAGTGCACAGTTCCTGGGCCAGCAGATGGTGAACGACCGCCTCCGCTCTATCGCACAAAAACTGATAGCCCGGCAGGATAAAGACGGCTCCTGGGCCACAGGGTACTACCGTCAGAAATTGACCCGGCGCAAAATAAAACGCGCAACCCGTGGCTTTATGGAAGGCCTCTCCGGCGCCATTTACTTTTTGCTGGAATACGGCTATCGCTATAGCGATACTGCAAGCAAAGAAGCAGCCACTCGCGGCCTCAAATGGCTGATGAACAAAGCAAAGCACAGCAAGGGCACAGTCACATGGAAAACAGCTTCTAACAAGGAAATGATCTATGGCCTGTCGGATGGCGTGGCAGGATTGGCACTTACTTTCATTAAAGCATATCAGCATACAGGTCTTCCAGTATACCGCGACTACGCCGTAAAAGCGCTTCGCAGCATACCGGAAGATCTTACCGACAGCAACATCACGCAGCGCAACGGGCTCAGCGGCCTTGGCGAAGTATATCTCGAAGCATACACGGTATTAGACAATGAAGAATGGCTGGATCGTGCCGGCTGGATAGCCCAGGTGATCATGAATCTGAAGAAGCTCCATCCGAAATACGGCACTTATTGGCTGGCCGATCACGAGCGCCAGCCCGTGGCCAACTTTATGGTAGGCAACAGCGGCGTGATGCATTTTTTACTAAGGTACTGTCACCCGAGCCGGATCAGCCTGCCCATGATGGAAAAACAACCCTACACCTCATTCGATACTTTTCAACAACCAGATAAATCGATCTCAGTATATGAACCTGCTCCCACTGCTTAACATTTTCCCTAAAAAAGTTAGAGTAACATTTATAGATGCCCTTACCGGCAGCACCATCAACACAAAAAGAATCTTACTGGCAGAACTGCCAGAAGCCTTCAACAGGCCCATAACGATGAACATTGGCGACAGCCCCTGGCGCGTAACCAGCGCCCGGCCCGCGCGGGTGGAAGAATATTCCATCAGCAAGAAGCTGCTGCTGCAGGTACAGCAGCCAGATACCATTAACCCTTCTATATTGCGGTACGAGCTGCCGACCATGGCCCCTTCCCTTCCGTACTTCACAGAAGATCCCCTGTTCAGCGACTTCACACTGGATCTAACCCCGGAACAATGGCGACAGACAGAATTTCTGCCGCTGGAGTTCCTCGAGCTAATCAAAGAGGAAATGGCTCCTATCGAGGCGATCCTGTACCCCGAGAATGAAACGCAAAACCTCCTGGGGTTTGCGCAAGTGCATCTCCGCCAAAAGACGGATCATGCTTACCTGAATATTCCATTTGAGAAGTTCTGCAAGAAAGTGCAGGCTACGGGGAGGGGTAATATTCTATTCCCTGGTAAGGGTTACGTGCACCAGGGCTTTGCTGTAACATCGGAGAGCTTTTGCTATTACGGCATTTTGAAAGAGGATCGGATACAGCAACTTAACCTGCTGCATTTTGAATGTGCGGATGAGGAGTTTTTTAATGTGCTGATGAAGTATGATCTGGTGCTGGCGGATTGGTGTCATGGAGGGATTATTGGGGCCTAGGTGTTAAGTCATCTAATAGTGTACAATACCTGTTCATTAAATTTTAAAGCTTGTCATATTACTCTATAACTTATAAATTACTATCCTCGAGTACTCTACCCGTAGCATGTCACTTTTACTATTAGTGAGCGTTGTAATCAATACATTGAAT
>JACMJX010000292.1 GCA_014380425.1 Chitinophagaceae bacterium
AGTCTTTTGCTCACCTCATTGCTGGTCTTCTTGTATTCTACTTCCAGGGCCCACCTGGAAGAGATAGCTTCCTGGATAACGGAGAGATATTCGAAGCTGTTATTATAACAGGGTGGAATCTGAAACTTGATATTCTTATTAAGCTGATCTATCGCATCTTTCTGGGAGCCTTTCAAAACATTTTTCACCTTACCAAGTGCCGTTGAATAGTGCTTTAGGATGGACCGGTCGCTAAAAGCCGAGGCAAGCGACTCCATCAATAAAAGTGCATTGGCCTCCTCGTTGGTAAAAGAAACAGGGGGAAGAAAATACCCCTGCACTATGAAATACCCTTTAGAAGGCTCGAAGCTGACAGGAACACCCGTTTCACACAATGCTTTTATATCCCTGTAAACCGTACGGATGCTCATTTGAAACTTATCCGCTATCTTCTCCGCAGGAACGTATTTCTTGGATTGAAGTAGGGTGAGAATAGCAAAAAGCCGATCGATACGGTTCATACAGTGATCATTAAATATGAGTGGGCCAGTGGCAGCCGGCAGGCCCGTAAGCGCTATACAAAGCTACTTCTCTGCCGCATATAACTTATTTTTTTCTAATTCCAACGCAACAGATCTTGAAATACCAAGTTGCAAGCCCCTGATTTCCGACAAACCTCTCATTCTGCCGATACAGGAATATCCGGGATTGGTCACCTTATTCAGGTCATCCATCATCTGGTGGCCATGGTCGGGGCGAAAGGGTATAGGCTGGGGTAATGTCTGTTGAATATGAAGAATTTCTTTTACCACGCTGTACATATCCGTATCGCCACCGAGATGATCAGCCTCATAAAAGTTCCCAAATTCATCTCGTTTCGTATTACGTAAATGAACAAAATGTATCCGGGTGCCCGCTTTCCGCGCGATTTCTACCAGATCATTCTGGGAATTTGCTCCAAGAGAACCGGTGCAAAAGCAAATACCATTGCTTTTGTTTGGAACTGCTTTTAGTATAAACTCTATGTCTTCCCCCGTGCTTACAATACGCGGTAGCCCTAGAATATCAAAAGGGGGATCATCCGGATGCAGGGCCATTTTTATTCCCGCTTCATCAGTAACAGGGGTAATTTCTTCCAGGAAATACTTCAGATTTTCACGAAGCACGGTACGGTCTATATCTTTATAGGAAGCTAACTTTTCAAGCATAAGCCCGGTAGTTTGCTGTTGTTCACCGGGAATGCCAAACATCACAACATCGGCGAGCTGCTGCAGATCTCGAGAAGAATAGTTGCTAAACCTCTTTTCAGCCTCTAACAAAACCGCTGCTTCGTAGCTTTGCCCTGCGCCTGGCCGCTTCAGGATATAGATATCGAAAACCGCCAGGTCGAACCAGTTGAAATAAAGGGCTTTCGATCCATCAGGCATTAGGAAATCCAGGCTGGTACGCGTCCAGTCGTTTACTGGCATAAAATTATAGGTAACGATCTTTATACCGCAGGCGGCAAGATTACGCAGACTTTGTTTATAAAGATCTATATAATGCTGATAGTTACCTGTTCGGGTTTTTATCGACTCATGAATCGTTACGCTTTCTACAACATCCCATGTTAGCCCCGCATCCTCTATAATTCTCTTGCGTTCGTTGATTTCCTCCACCGGCCATACTTCGCCATGTGGTATATGATGTAGGGCGGTTACTATGCCTGCTGCCCCTGTCTGTTTAACATCTTGTAGTGAAACGGGATCATTAGGGCCGAACCAACGCCATGTTTCTTTTAAAATCATAATTGTGATCTTGTAATGTTATCCGGCTAAGCGCAGTTTAAGTAGCCGGCAACAAAGAACATAAACAATCATGAATCTAACAAATGTTCTTAACTGGAACGGTTGTTGGGTTTCGGAAACGATTGCGTAAGTAAGTATCAGATCATTGGATTTCATGGGATATTGTACCCTTTAAAGGTACGATCACCAGGTAGTGGCGCGCAGCCCTCTTCCACCTGCACTGGAGCGCCTCATTGCTTATTTGTTTACCAGATCCGGCCAGTAAAGATCCGCATCCCGTATTCTCTTGCCCGATGTTTTGATCCATTCCTTTTGAACGTTTTTATTGTAATTGAGGTATAGCTTGCCTTCAACTATAGCCCATGCGTCTGCCGAAGTAGGGGCTTTGTAGTTATTGGATGCTCCGTAAGCGCAGTAGCCCCCATATTGCGGAACAAACCGGTCTGGGTTAGCGATAAACGTATCGAGATTTGCCTTTGAAGCAAATTTCCACCGTGCATTCTTCCATTCGGTCTGAAACCCGTCTTTCCCTTGTACAGGCAAAGATTCTTTGAAGTAAGCAACCGGATCATAGCCGTTGATAGCGCCATTTTCAGTGGAATATACCGGTGGTTTCTGTGCTATGATCGAAAAGGAGGCCGTAGTTAAAAACAGGAAGAGAATAAATAGGTGTTTCATAATTTATATTTTTTTATCAATGTCGTGATGATGAGATATCACCCGCTCTGATGCCAGCAGTACGATAATAGAACCAGCTAACAGAAAACCGCTGTCATTCATTACTTCAATTCCAAAAAGAAGCAGGTGAGATTGTATGGCGATTGCCATAAGAGCCATGGACAAAAGAGCCCCATATGAGGACGTTCGAGGTACCATTATTAGAAGAGATGCTGTTAATTCAACTATACCGACTATCGCTTTCAAATAGGGGTCTGTTCCAAAGCTACTGAAGATGTAATCGAATTGCGGTGTGCCGGTTAGCTGGCAGAAAAATGCGTATAACATCATTCCGGCAGCGACGGCTCTCCATACCCAGATCCTAAGGTTGGAAACTTTCACTTCTACGGATATTAATGCCATACCGCTTTTAATTGAGTATACAAAGCCCTGCGGCTTGCGAAGATTATATAGGCCGCAGCTGCAAATACCAGCATGGCATAGATAAATAACTGTCCGCCGTCTCCCTGAACCTCTATTCCCAGTACCAGGATGTGAGAAGCCAGTGCTCCCGCCATAATACCCAGGGCGATAATAGCCCCATAAACAGATACGGAAGGAATAAGTATTAACAAGGAAGCCACCAGTTCCGCTACCCCTGTTCCTATACGTCCCCAGGGCTCTATACCCATACGGGTGAAAATATAAACTGATTCATCCGATGCGGTGAATTTGAAGAAAAGAGTTTGTAACATAATTGCAGCCGCCGTAATACGGCATACCCAAAGCAAGACGATGTGAAGTTTCATGGCTGATTATTAAAGGTGATAAAATTTATACCAATTGGCATCCGCTTTCTTTTTAAGCTGCACTTCATCCTTATTCCAGCTTTTAAGAGTATTCGTAAAATACTTGTTATAAAAAACATAAAGCTTTCCGTCAATAACTTTAAAGGTTTCCGGATCTATTTCAACCTTAGAACCATCTTTCCCCATAGCATACGCACACCATCCACCATATTGAGGTTCATACAATCCGGGCTGCTTTCTGAACATTTCACGGTTCTGCTCGCTAGAGAACTGGTACCTAATACCGCTATGAGTTATCGACAGATCAGATTTGCCCTTTACAGCTTTGCCCATCTTGAAGTAGGCTACAGGGTCATATCCATCAAGCGAAAGCCTGCCTTTATCTACATTAAATTGATCTGCTCGATTGTTTACCGAGGCTACCTGAGCAAAGGAAGAAAACAAAACAAGTTGCAGCAAACCTGCTAAAAATAAGTACTTCATGTGTTATTATTTATTGATCTTAGTTCTTTATAAAGAGAAACTATATTGAAGGTTTACGACAAAGCTTCTTGTAAGGCCGTCAGGTCTTTCCTCCCTTACTATGAACGGCGAGGCAACTATGAGTTCTAACTGGTTACCGTCAGAGAAAGATTTGGTAACATTGAGACCGGCATTCAGAGTCAGTCCGCCGGAGCCGTCGATGGATGACCTGCGGCCAAACCGGTTTTCGTAGGAATCCTCGCCCACATGGAAGATCGATAGCAGGCTGGGTTTTAGAGTAAGGTTATTGCCTGCGTTGAAGGCACGCCCTACCCGTAACAGTACATCTGCATTTCTTCTGAAATTATTGGTAGGCGAGAAATTAGTTGCCCTAATATCTTCATATTCGTCAGGAAAAAAAGTATTCTTATTTATGTTGATCAATGGTATCTGAACGCCGGTGCTGAATTCCCATTCCTCGTTCAGCAGGTAATTGACTCCTGCTATAATGTCATAAGTACCTACTCCCGACTGGTAGTCCATAGGTAAGGGCCTTCCTTTATGCTTGGCATTTGACGCTGTAAGGGGAATTTTAAATCCGCCTAACAGGCTCCATTTGTTACGCTTGCTATTGCTCAGGGAATAAGTAGCAAGACCATATATATCTCCAAGGTTAAACGCTTTACCCAGAAATCCTGAAGCGTAGAGCGATGTCAACTTTGTTTGAAAAGACCACTTATCGCTATGCCGGTAAGTATATTCAAGGTAACTCTGTATAATTGAAGTACCTTCCTCTCCGGCTCCAAAACCAGACCCTATACTGAGCAAATGTATGACTGCAAAAGGCTTCGAACCTTTTAGCCCGCCAAGACTACAGAAACCCGCGTCGCTGCAGCCCTGTGCAAATGTTGTTGCAAGCAATATAAAAAATACTCCTACCGTAAAAATGATCTTCATTTCTCTCGAATTGTGCTCGTCCGCGCAATGGATTCGCTATTATTAAACAGGACTTAACCAAAAATCGAGGATCTTAAGGTTTACTTAAGGCAGCAAACGCAAAAAGATGGTCGTATTGCTGGCAATGGATCAGCACATGACTGTAATTCTGGATAGAAACTTCTGCAGGAATTCTATAGATCTGATTGCCATTAACCGACCTTAACGAGCTTAAATTGTAGAAATCTGCGGGTTCAGCCGCTTTACTGAGGTAAACTTTAAGATCGGGCCCGTTGCTTATGCTGAAGTTCTCTAGTGCCAATTCCCAGGTATTGCCGGTTTTGTAAATAACCGCTTTGCCAGAAACGCTCTGTGCATAAGGTCCTTTCACGAAAAACCCGCTATCCTGAGCCATCGCTGCCCCATCAACTTCCTCTGAAAGCATTTCAACAGCTGTATTTTTCTTTGTACAGGAAAAAGTAAGTAAACAAGCATAAATCATTACAATGAAACGCATAACCTTGATTTATGAGTAAGTCGCTACAACCGTCAGAACCTTACAGATTTATTTGAATATTTTGCAGAAGCAAACCGGCAACCGGGAAAATTGCCGGCCGGATGTATGTGCTCATAACCATGTACCAACAGCGAAACTGCGGAAAAAGCAGTTCGCAGTCGTATATTAAACCTCGTTTTATTACTATCGAAGAGAGCTACACGCTCGTTAAAACACGCATTTTTTTAGCCCATATGCAATTTTTTTGCTCTGTTAGAGTTATATGGTAATGTTAGTATATCTCAGTTAATGCTGCCTTTGTTTTCTGGTATAATTACGATGATGTACTACTAAAAATTCAATATCATGTATATTGCCCCTGAACCCGGATTAACAAATCCATTAACTGCTTTCAAGAACCTCCTCCAACCGAAAGGTCTGCTTTCCCTGGTAGTAGCTTTCTTGTTATGCGTTTCCGGATTGTATGCTAAAAGTACAGGAAACGAACTTCCTCCGGGAATTCCTGATCTTACCCATCCCAATACTAAAATCACTATCCTAGTAGATAGTTCCATTGCAAATGGCGTGGCACGAAACAGGATAAGAGTGCACCTGGCCGACTCTGATGGCAATCCTGTTCCCTTTTATAGTTTCGATTATACATACAACCCAGGAAGCGGAAATGTAACCATTGGAATTACTACCGATGTCAATGGGGATAACATCATAGAACTGGGAAGCATCCAAGTAGGGCAATTCACCATCACCATCAAGGTAGATGGCGTTACCCTTTCCAGTCCTCCTTTTACGTTTGTTGCCTATATACCAGACGTTACCGTGCCAACCACTTTCATCGAAACCACTTCTAATAATCAAGTGGCCAACGGCACCGCGACCAATTGTGTAAGAGTACACATAACCGATACCAATGGCAATCCCGTTCCCAATCAGGCTGTAGTTATTACCCGGCTAACCGGAACGGCCACCCCTTCTGCACCCCAAACGCTTCAGACAGCAGCGGATGGAACCATAACACTTTGTTATACCAGCCTTGTGGCTGGAGATATAACGGTGCAGGCGACCGTGAACGGTACCCCGATCCGAAATACGAGTGGCGGTACTATCCAGACACTCACATTTATAGCGGATGTACCGGATATCACCAATCCCGCTTCTATATTTACCATCGAGGCTGATAATGCCATTGCTAATAACAGTGATAGAAACAGGGTACAG
>JACMJX010000293.1 GCA_014380425.1 Chitinophagaceae bacterium
AAGGTGTTAAAAAGAAAAGTATTGAACCCGGGAAGATACTCACCCCAGGACATAAAGAGCGCAAATACTGCCGCCCCGAAGATCCACCAGCGGATAGCATCTTTTACAACAACTAAAGCTATAACCGCCAGAATGAAAATAATAGCTCCGAAGTATACCGGCCCCGAAGTAGAAGGCTGTATACCACCCCAATATTTCGGTAGAGAAGAAGCCAGCTGAACAGCGTTACTTTCGGGTATATTTTTCTCCGTGAGAGCGGTCACTAACTTTGAATCTTCTTCAAAAACCTCTCCTGAGCTTCCACCGTAGGAATAGGGCATAAGGAATGTTACAAATTCACTGATGCCAAAACTGTATTGAAAGGCATAGCTGAGGTCAAGCCCTTCGGTCTTTACCTTCTTTATCTCTGACCCGTTGATATCGATTGTTTTGCCTCCCCGGATGGTATATTGCGCGTATTCCCGGGTGGTGAGCAACGTTATGGCGCAGTTCGCAAATGCGGTAAATGCGGCAATGGCCGCCAGGGTAAGAGCTATGGCAGTATGTTTCCATTCCTTTGCCCTTATCCACTGTACTATAAAGCCAATTGTTATTATCGCTATGGTTACCAGAAGATAGTAAGTAATCTGGGGATGATTATAGGCGATCTCCCACGTAGAAAAAAAAGCGGTAACTGCCAGACCCGAAAAGTAATTTTTTCGATAGATAAGTAATAGCCCTGCCAACACCGCCGGCATATACGATATTGCCACCATTTTACTCTCATGCCCCACTGATATAATTACAGGATCATAGGTGCAATAGGCAAAAGCAAGGCTACATAAGATGGCTACCAGGTAGTTTAATCTGAGCACCTGACACAAAATGTAGAAGCATAAACAGGCCAGGAAAAAGAAAGAGATGGGTTTCGGCAAACCTAATGTGAGAACACTATGGAAATCAGGTAAAAAACTTTTACCATCTATCGTTACCTGATAATTAGGCATGCCGCTAAAAAGGTTGGTGTTCCATAAGGGAAAGTGGCCATTCCTCTCCTTATATTCGAAAGTATTCTGGGCCATCCCCTTCCAGCTCACAATATCATGCTGCTGCAATACCTTGCCTTCAAGAGCCGGCCGGCAGTAAATTGCTGCTACAATTATAAAAACAAGAATAGCTACGATATGCGGCAAAGCCTTTTTAAGAAAAGGTGTCTTCATAAATATTAATTATCAGTAATTCAGGCAAAATAATGGTATTTTAACCAAAAATATCGGAAAAATGATCCATTCGTTCCTCAATGACAGACCCGCACGGCTATTTATGTTTATAACTGCTTTCTTCATCGCGAATGCCTTGATCGCTGAGTGTATCGGAGGAAAGATCTTCTCGCTGGAAGCGGTATTGGGTGTACCCGTGCAAACGTTTACATTATTTGGTGAAAGCGGATTGTCTTTCAACCTGACCTGTGGAGTTCTGCTCTGGCCCCTTGAATTTGTTATAACGGATATTGTTAATGAGTATTATGGACCCAAAGCAGTAAGACGTATTTCTTACATAGCGGTCGGGCTTATTTCCTATGCATTTATTATGTTTTATATTGCTATCAATATACCGTCTCCTGGCTGGTGGCCTGCGTCGGGTAAAGAACAGGGTGTGGATGATATGCAGGTTGCTTTTGCAGGCGTTTTTGGCCAGGGGATGTGGATAATTGCCGGCAGTCTGGTGGCTTTCCTGGTGAGTCAAATCATTGATGTTACCGTCTTTCAGCAGATCAAGAAAAGAACTGGTGAAAAAAAGATCTGGTTAAGAGCTACGGGCTCTACGTTGGTGTCTCAGTTCGTCGATAGTTTTATCGTACTTTTTATTGCGTTCAAACTAGGCAGAGGATGGAGCTGGCAGCAAGTAATGGCTATTGGTCTTGTTAATTATATTTATAAATTTACTGTTGCAATTATTCTTACTCCCCTGATTTATTTTATCGAAGGAAGAATTGAGCGGTATTTTGGGTCAGACGTAACACGTAAGTTGAAATTGGCAGCAATGGGTAACGATAAGACGTAGCATAAACTCCGTTAAATGCGATTGATACTACTCGTTATATTCTACGGACTCTTCTTCCTGCAGCTTAAAGCCCAGCAGTTTGGAGGAAATCCTCCGTCCTTGAGATGGAAACAGATAAATACACCATCTGCGCGTGTTATTTTCCCTTCAGGGCTTGATACGACAGCTGGCGAAGTAGCAGCTATTATCGGCTATCTAAAAAGAAATGGGCCATATAGTCTAGGCATGGAAGAGCAAAAGGTCAGCATCGTACTGCAAAACCAGGGCATTATTTCTAATGGATATGTAGGCCTTGGCCCGTTTCGCAGTGAATTTTATCTCACCCCTTTGCAGAATAGCTTCCGGCTGGGAAGCCTGCCCTGGCATAAACAGCTCGCTTTACATGAATTCCGCCACGTGCAGCAGTATAACAACTTCAACGTAGGCCTGTCGAGAGCCTTTCGCATCCTTTTCGGGCAGGAGGGGCAGGCACTTGCCAATGGCATGGCCGTGCCCAATTGGTTCTTTGAAGGTGACGCTGTTTTTAACGAAACCCAAACAAGCGGGCAAGGTCGTGGAAGACTGCCGTTTTTCCACAATGGTTACAGATCGCTCTGGATAGCGGGAAAAGATTATAGCTGGATGAAGCTTCGTAACGGGTCGCTAAAAGACTATACACCGGATCATTATCAATTGGGCTATCTGCTGGTGGCATACGGCTATGAAAAGTACGGTAGCGAGTTCTGGAAGAATGTAACTCGAGACGCCGCTTCCTTTAAAGGCTTGTTTTATCCGCTTCAAAAGGCGGTTAAGCGGCATTCGGGAGTCACGTACAGAACTTTTAGAGAAGAAGGGATGAAATATTTTCGCGATCAGCTGGATACTACCACCGCCAAAGGCAACATCTTCGAAACAACCCAGACGGTAACTGACGAAGAGTTTCCTGCTTATGTCAACGATACTACCATCGTTTATCTTAGAAGCAGTTATAAACAAATTCCTGCATTTACTTTGAGAAGCGGATCTTCGGAAAGGCGTTTAAGGGTAAAAGATATATCAGTAGACGAGCAGTTTTCGTATCGTAATAAAAAGATAGTATATGCAGCCTTCAGGCCAGATGCTCGTTGGGGCTGGAAGAATTATGGAGTCATCAATGTGCTGGATCTCGAAACAGGTAAGCAAAGGACTATAACCTCGAGAACGAGATATTTCGCACCTGATATTAATGAGCAGGGCTCTGAGATAGTGACTGTGGAAGTAGACATAAGGGGTAAAAGTACCCTACATCTCCTAAACGCAAAGGATGGAAAGATAATCAGGGAATTGGCCAATCCAGAAAGCTTGTTCTACACCTATCCCAAATTCTATACATCCACACAAGTCGTTTCAGCTGTTAGAAACCAGCAAGGAGAAATGTCACTGGCACTAACGGATCTGGAAAGTGGAGCAACAGGCTACCTCCTCCCTTTTTCGTACAGTGTGATTGGATTTCCTGCCATTCAGCACGATACCGTTTTTTTTACCGCCTCCGCAGCTGGTAATGACAAATTATTTGCCGTTGATATAAAGACGAAAGCACTTTCCCTGATATCAACCCCGGGACGAGCAGAGCGTACAGGCAGTTACCAGCCTGCCGTAATAAATAACCGGCTTACTTACTCGGTCTTCACGGCCGCTGGTTTCAGGTTGCGCACACAGGAATTATCGACCTCGATGAAACCAGTAAGTAGCGAAGCCCTTACTGCTGCCAGCATTTTTAAGATCTCTGCTTTAAACAAAGGCATGGGCAATCTCATTGTGCAAAGCAATGATACGGGGTATTCCATCCGCAACTACTCCAAATCGTTCCGGCTAGTTAATTTCCATAGCCTGGAGCCCTATGTAAATGACCCGGATTACCAGCTTTCATTACTAGGAGAAAATGTATTGAATACTCTTCAGACAGAATTGTTTTTTAGCTACAATCGTAATGAACAGTACAAGCAGATCGGCCTCGCAAGTACCTATGGGGCCTTATTTCCATATATCACTTTTGGAGGTAACTACACTATAGACCGGCGTGCAACTTTTCAGGCTTCAAATGGAAGCCGCTACCGCGTTTTTTTTAACCAGGCGCAGGCTTATGCAGGCCTTCAGGTGCCACTAAATCTAAGCCGCGGCAGAAGATCGAATAATCTTTCCTTTGGAACTCAATATGTTTTTAGTAACCCAGAGTACCGTGGCTTTTTCAAAGATTCCATCGGTAACCGTTCTTATACCTATCTAAATAGTTTTATTAATTTATCCAGCCAGATACAGGTGGCAAGACAGCAGATATTTCCACGTTTCGCCCAGACTTTATCTCTAAACTATAGAAATACCCTCACCAGGTTCAGCGGTAATCAATTTCAGGCAAGCGCCAACCTCTATTTTCCGGGTCTTTCCTTTACGCACAACCTCGTATTCAATCTTGGCTTTTCTGCCAGGGATAACAATCAACAGGTAAATTTCTCTAATTCCTTCCCCTTTGCAAGGGGATATTATAGCGATAATTTTTATCGCATGTACAAAGCGGGCGCCAATTATCATTTCCCGCTGTTGTATCCCGACGCCGGCATCGGTAATATAGTTTACCTGCTAAGAGTACGTGCTAATGGGTTTTACGATTTTACCCGGGTAAGGGATTTCGTAAACAGGCGGCTGGTTACGGCTGATTTCCGTTCAACAGGATGTGAGGTTTTTTTCGATACCAGCTGGTGGAACGAATTCAGAGTAAACTTCGGAATACGTTACAGCAGATTACTGGATAATGACCCTGATGGCAGAGGAGCCAACTGGTTCGAGTTTATTCTTCCCGTCAATTTGTTCAGTCGATGAACGTTTTTGCCGTGCAGTACTTACAGGCTTCCCTCTATCACCCGTATCTTCTCCTCTGCGTCTGCTTTCTTCTTTCTTTCCAGAGCAAGCACGTCGGGTTTGGCATTCTGAACGAACTTTTCATTACCAAGTTTCTTCTCCACGGATGCGAGAAACCCTTTAAGGTGCTGCAATTCCTTTAGCAGGTCTTCTTTCTGCACTTCAACATTTAAAGGCTGCTCTGTTTCAATATAGTATTTGTCTTTCCCGGATACTACTGCTACCGTATTTAAAACAGGTTCAGTTACATAAGAAATAAATGCTGCATTGACCTGTTTCCGGAATATGTTCTCTATAATCCTATAGCTGCTTTCCGTTGCAGTTTGTATAAACAGCTTTACCTGCTCTTTGGGTTTTATGTGGTTTTTATTTCTGGCATCTCTTATGGATGTAATCGATTGCTTCAATGCTTCTCCAATACCTGCCGTTTCAGGATCAGGACTTCCCGGAGTCACAAATTGCTTCACGCAGAGATCATCCTTTTGTTCCCGGAGCAGATGATAGATTTCTTCTGTAATAAAAGGTGTAAAAGGATGGAGCAGTTGCATCAGATCCTCAAAAAAATCAATTGTTTTATAATATACCTCAGGATGAATGCCTTGCTCGAAACCCGGCTTCACCCATTCCAGAAACCAGCTACAGAAATCGTCCCATATTAAAGAATAGACCGTCTTTAGTGCTTCACTTAAACGGAACTGGTCCATCAAGCCGTTCACCTCTATCTTTACCTCCCAAAGCCTGCTTTGAAACCAAATCAGGGGAAAAGTGTCATACTG
>JACMJX010000294.1 GCA_014380425.1 Chitinophagaceae bacterium
ATAGTTAGTTATTGTGTGATGGACCCACTTTGAGTGATACAAATCCATTTCACCCCTTCTTCTCCTTCCACATCTCATTAAATGTCTTCTGGCTAAAATCAAGATGGCCATGATGAGTGGTCCAGCCTTTGAAGATCTTGTTCACCACCCAATTTTTCATTTTACCATTGCCCATATTCATCATGCCGCGGTGCAGGCTGGCTTGTCTCCAGGCTTTCCAGGCAAGACGTTCACCTAAGGTGCTTTCTCCTTCTGTTACGGCCTCATGACGGTTATGTAATAGTAGTTCATGTAGGTTTATTTTCATCGGGCATACCTCTGTGCAATTACCACAAAGAGACGATGCATAACTGAGGTGTTTGTATTCAGCCACACCACTCAGATAGGGAGTGATCACTTTGCCAATCGGCCCGCTGTAGGTAGTGCCGTATGCATGACCGCCAATATTTTTATAAACCGGGCAGGCGTTCAGGCAGGCTCCGCAACGGATGCAGTAAAGGCTCTCCCTGGATATTGGATCTGCCAGCAGGTTGGTACGGCCATTATCCAGCAGGATGACGTACATATCCTGTGGACCATCGGTTTCGCCTGGCTGCCTGGGTCCGGAAATAATGGTATTGTAAACAGTCATTTGTTGCCCGGTACCGAAAGTAGCCAGAAGGGGCCAGAACAGCGCAAGGTCAGTTAATGAAGGGATGATTTTTTCTATGCCCACTACTACGATATGCGTTTGGGGAAGTGCACAGCTAAGCCTTCCGTTACCTTCATTTTCAGTAAGAGCGATACTCCCCGTATCGCTGATGATGAAGTTAGCTCCGGTAATACCTACTTCTGCTTCCGCATACTTTTTGCGAAGGTTGGCTCTCGCCACCAGGGTAAGTTGTTCCGGGCTAAGGCCCGGCGGTGTATGCAGCTTTTCGTGAAAGAGTTTGGCCACATCCTCCTTGCTTTTATGCATGGCAGGTGTTACTATATGATAGGGCCCTTCGCCATCCAGTTGCTGAATGTATTCACCCAGGTCTGTTTCGATGCTTTCTATATTGTTCTCATGAAGAAATTCGTTGATCTTTATTTCTTCTGTTACCATGCTTTTACTCTTCACGACTGTTTTACAGTTCTTCTGCCTGCATATCTTTAGAATCTCCTGCTGGGCCTCCTTAATGTCTTCAGCCCATATTACTTTGCCTCCCCGGCGGGAAAAAGCAGACTCGAACTGTTCCAATTGCTGATCAAGACTTTCAATAGCGCGCCATTTGATGTTTTTGGCTCTTTCCCTTGCCAGTTCAAGATCGTTGAATTGCTGCTTACCCTGTGGCAATACGGCATTATACCTGCCTATATTAAAGTTGATCTTTCTTCTATGATCCAGATCAGCCGCTTTAATGGTACTCTTGGCTATGAAGGTGGAAGCTATTTCTGTCATTCTATGTATTTGATTTTTTTGCTTCAAAATAATCAGCCGCTACTTTCTCGAGAACATCATAGAACTCCGCTCCATATTTACGGATGATGGGTTCTTTAAGAAAAACATATACAGGCACTTTCAGTTTTTTACCGAAGGTACATGCAGCTTTACAAAGATCTTCCCGCGGTTCGTAGTTAACAAGATCGTTGCGTTTGGTTTTCTTGATCCTTATAGGAAACAGGTGGCAGCTTATCGGCTTTCTCCAGTTCAGTTTATTTTCATTATATGCCCGTTCAATACCACATTTGGTGGTACCCGCTGCATCTTTATAACCGTAAGCACACATCTTTCCATCGATAGCTGGCGTTACCCATCCGTATTGCTGGTGGTACAGGTATTTACCTCTTTTCTCGATTTCCTTGATTCCTTCCTTGGTAAGATACGGCTTTACTGTTTCATAGATATCGTTAAGCTGCTGCAGCTCTTCTTTCTCGAGGGGCGCTCCGGCATCTCCATCATCGCAGCAGGCACCCTTGCATTTATTAAGGTCGCAAACAAAATGCTCTTCCACCACTTCATCACTGATCAATATATTGTCGATAGCTATCAAGTTCAGAATTTTGAACAAAGTTAGCATTAATAGGCATTAGCGGGAACAAAACAGTTGTGGATTCCTGATTACCCTTTCCATTTCAGGGTATTGATAAGATGCTTCATGTCTTCCTTTATGAAGTCGTTTACTATGCGAAGCGAGTCTTCATTAGGTGTAGCATCGAAATAAAGAGCGCCACGAAGGAAGTGCTTCACGGAATCAGTTACCAGAAACTGGTTGGCGGTAGCGGTATTTCCGCCTACTTTGAAATAAATGCCTTTAACATTCGAAGGGGTAACGAAAATGCTGTCTTCAATAGAAGACGCTTTATAGGAATGCTTGTAGGTAAGATCGTACGATCCTTTTACGAGCCCCTCGAGCGTATTAGAGGTAACCGAGTCAGCATACTCCCCGCTCTTCTTTTGTATCTTGAGTAATGCCCTGGCTCCTATCCGGTTATAGCTAATATAAATCCTGCTATTGAAGCGAGGAAAGTCGATATTGAGCCAGTAAGGGTTTTCAGGTTTGTCTTCGAAAAAAGTAGTATCCTGGATAACGGTTGCATAAGCCGGATACTCGAATGAGTAAGGAAAACCCGGTTTGTCAAATGACTTGTACGAGCGTTCCGGGAAGTCTATCTTATAATACCCCGCCTGCCTGGGAGTGTACTCGCTGTTGCAGGAAAGCAATAGCGTTATTATCGAAAGAAGAATTACTGCGGCGAGCTGGTTTTTTACCATCAGATCAGGCTTGTTTAATACTGAGTTTAACTTTTAAGATTCTGTTACGGTCGCACTCGAGCACCGTAAATTCAAAGTCGCCGATGGAGACGGTTTCATTCACGGAAGGGAATTTACCCGCAAGTTCCAGCACCAGCCCAGCTACGGAATCACTGTCACCCCTTACCTGGTCGAATGTATCATCTGAAAGGTCGAGTGTTCGGCATACATCGTTGATCATGGTACGGCCTTCGAAAACGTAGGTATAGTCATCGATCTTTCCATTAGAGCTTTCCTCTTCATCGAATTCATCTTTAATATCTCCGATAATTTCCTCCATGATATCTTCCAGGGTAACGATGCCGCTGGTACCGCCAAATTCATCTACAACTACGGCAAAGTGAATGCGTTTAGCCTGAAAATCACCCAAGAGATCTTTGATCATTTTCTGTTCGTGCACGAAATACGGAGGCCTCATCAGCGGGTGCCAGTCGAAGTTATCCGGTTCATCCAGGTAGGCGATTACATCTTTGGTATGAAGGATGCCGATTACTTCATCGAGGTTGGATTTATACACCGGTAACCTCGAATAATGCAGTTCCTCTACGCGACGAACGAGTGCATGAAAGGAGATAGAATGATCGATTCCGCTTACATCCAGTCGGGTACGCATTATCTGCCTTACACTTATATACCCGAACTTAGCGATTCCTTTGAGAATATTCTTTTCTTCTTCGGTAGCATCCTTGTTACTTACATCGATATCATGATTGAATTCCTTGAGGCTGTAAGAAGCCGCTTTTCTGCCAAGAAATCGTTCCACTCTGTCGCTCATCGTTACCAGCGAGATACCAATGCGCTTGAACAGGTAATGAATGATCTCGACTATGGGAGAAACACTGTATGCAAACCATAAATTACTTTGCGAAGCCCATATTTTAGGCATTACTTCTCCAAACAGGATGAGAACAGTAGCTACGATTATTATTTTAAGTAGTATCCACCAGAAGCCCTCGATAGGCATTACCTGGTCAATCAGGAAATTAGAGAAAATAATGATTGCTATGTTGATGAAAGTATTTGCAATAAGAAGAGATGCGAGCAGGTTTTTTGGTTCTTCCAGCAGGTGTACAATGCGCTTCCAGGATGTATCTTTTTTTGTTTTAAGAACATTAATATCCTTGTAGGTGAGCGAAAACAATGCTACTTCAGCACCGGACACAATAAAAGAAAAAACCAGTAAAGCAATGATGATGATTGACAATACAGTGGTGCCTTCCATATTTACGGCCAGAAGATGGTAAGTCATAGAGGCGAAGATACTTTAAAATGGCAAATCAGAGGGCTCATCTTCAGGTGCATCACTATCGGAAGGTAATGGATGTATATGGCTGCTTCCATCAGATCGTTTATCGAGCATTATAAGATTATCTCCTACCACTTCGGTAGCAAATTTCTTGTTCCCTTCCTTGTCTTCCCAGCTCCGGGTGCGGAGCCGGCCTTCTATGTACACAAGGCTGCCTTTATGCAGATACTTTTGCGCCAGTTCTGCCAGTCCGCGCCATAGTACCACGGTATGCCATTCGGTTTGAGAGATGAGTTTACCGGCTCTGTCCTTATATGTTTCTGTGGTAGCTAGTGAGAATTTCGCCACGGCTATATTTCCTTCCAGGAACTGGATATCCGGGTCTTTACCAAGATTTCCGATCAGCATAACCCTGTTTACTCCTCTCATAGACGCTATTTTATGTATAAATCATCTGTTGTTCCGAATTCCCTTTAAAGTTAATTTTTTTCAGACAAAAAACCCTCTAAAAGAAAATTATTTATGAATGCCGGAAAGGCATATTGGCGAAGCTCGTCTTTTGACACCGACTCATAACCTTCAGGCAGTGTAGCAGGGGCGTTAAGCTTGAGCGCGATCAAACGGCCCGTGATCGTTTGATGGCTTAGCTTCTGCGTATGTTCTTCTGAAATGCGGCCAATAGCTATTTCTTTACCTGCAAAACCTTCCGCCATAGCTTGCAGCATTAAAGGATCGGCGGCTACTGGATGGTTTGTTTCAATAAGACTGAACTCATACAGGTTCTCCCAGATATCTTTCTTAGTGCGTTTGCGAATATAGAACCTGTTGTTCCACTCCAGCACGAAGTAATAGAACCAGCGTGTTTTTTTCCTGAGTACTTTTTCTTTTACCGGCAGCGCATCTACTACGCCATGGCGAAAAGCCTCACACTCCCGGTTCTGCACGCAGCTACTGCATAAGGGCAGTTGCGGTTTACATATAACAGCACCGAAATCCATGATAGCCTGATTATAGATGCCCGGCATATCCTTATCTAGCAGTTCTGCTGCCAGCTCATTGTACATTGTTTTTCCTGCGGTGCTGTCGACAGGCGTAGAGATACCAAAGTACCTCGATAAAACGCGGTAAACGTTGCCATCTACCACTGCATACGGCAGGTTGAAGGCAAAGGATGCGATTGCAGAAGCTGTATAAGGCCCTACGCCTTTAAGTTTCAGTATCGATTCGTACGTATTTGGGAACTGGCCCTGCAATTCGCCAGCAATGATCTTAGCAGTGGCAATCAGGTTTTTGCAACGCGTGTAGTAGCCAAGCCCTTCCCAGAGTTTGAATACCTGTTGTTCTTGAGCAGCGTCAAGATCATGAACCGTAGGAAAAGCAGCGATGAAGTTATTGTAGTACCGGAGCCCCTGGTCAACTCGTGTTTGTTGTAGTATGATTTCGCTCAGCCAGATCTTGTAAGGATTCTTTTCCCCTTTCCAGGGCATTTCCCGCTTGTTGGAGGATTTGTTCCATTGCAATAAGTTTCTTGTAAAATCAGGCCTCATACAGCAGGAATATTGTATTTTGAATGGTAACGTATTAAACGCTGGTTCATAACGTAATATGAGATAAAAATCCGCCCATGCAAAAAAAATCAGGAATTTACAGTGAAAACACCCTATCTATAAAGTTTTTTTTACATATACTTGGCTGAAAATCTTCGTAAACTTGCACTAATAAAAAAGATGATTTATCTTAAAGGGCTGTATATGTGCCAGTTATGATTATTTTCCTTTAATGGAACGAAACATTCATTTAAAATTTTTAAACCTTAGAAACAGTTAATGAGAAAAGCAGACCTGATCAACCAGATTTCCGAGAAAACAGGAATTCCTAAAGTAGATGTATTGGTAACACTTGAGACCATGTTCAAGGAAGTGAAGGAAACATTGGCACAAGGTGAAAACATTTACATCCGGGGTTTTGGCAGTTTTGTAACAAAAAAGCGGGCTGCCAAGATCGGGCGCAACATCAAAAAGAATGTAGCCGTCGAGATTCCCGAGCACTTTATTCCCGCCTTCAAGCCATCGCGCGAGTTCATTCAGGAAGTTAAAAAACTTCAAAACGTAAAAGAAGGGCAGCCAAACCCGGACGAAGAGATGTAAATTTGCTGCTGTTATGAAAAGACAGCAAATTTTACTCGTATCAGGTGCTATGGCATTACTGATAATTTTATTCTTTTTTGGAAGAACCATACCTAACCAAAAGTCCGCTGCTCCGGAAGGGGCAGTTACAGAACATAGTTCCGGAGATGGTCACGATCATACTCCGGCTCTCGATATTCAGGCAGTGCTTGCAGGCAATATGCAACGACTTACTCCTGAGAGGCAGACCTATCTCACATCTCTCCAGTCTGCGGTAGTACGGGGTGATGTAAAAGATCAGCAGATTCATGTTTATCATCAGCTGGCATCTTTCTGGAAGGATAGTGCTTCATCTATTCCGCTTTACATTTATTATACCGCCGAAGCTTCTAAGTTGGAAAATTCTAAAAAAAGTCTCACCTTTGCAGCCCGATTATTTTTAGAGAATGTGAGGGGAGAGGAAGATCCGGGAACAAAAACCTGGATGGCGGGGGAGGGAAAGAAGTTATTTGAGAAGCTATTGGAACTGGATCCTTCAAACGATTCTGCAAAAGTAGCACTAGGGAGCTGCTACATTTTCGGTGCTCCGGCAGAAGAGCCTCAACAGGTAATGCAGGGGATTCAGAAAATACTGGAAGTTGCACGCAGGGACTCCACTAACATGTACGCGCAGTTGATGCTGGGCATCGGAGGCATCGTTTCCGGTCAGCTCGACAAAGCAACGGAGCGGCTGGAGAAGGTCGTAAGGTATGAACCGGAGAATCTGGAAGCCATATTGATGCTGGCAGACGCATATGAAAGGCGGGGTGACAAGGTAAATGCGATAAAATGGTATACTGCCGGCAAAAAATACCTGGCCAATCCCCAGATACTGGAAGAAATCGAGCGGCGAATTAAATCATTACAATAACTATATTTTTAAACTAAAAATCGTTGTACATGCCTTGCGGGAAAAAGAGAAAGCGTCATAAAATAGCGACGCATAAACGTAAGAAAAGACTGAGAAAGAATCGTCATAAGAAGGGCAAAAAATAGTTCTTCCCTCTTGTTTAGAGTCGGGGGGTCTACTTCCGGCCAATACTTCTAATCTGCTGAAAGAAACTTTACCTGGCTATCTTTTTACTGTTTTTACAAATAAGAAAGATCATTTGGTAACTTGTTGTTCAGTAATTTCCTGGTGTGTTTGATCTGATTTTAAACGTGATTACGCGTGAACAAGGAATTAATAATTAATGCAGCACCTCAGGGTGTTGAAATAGCGCTTTTAGAAGATAAGAAGCTGGTTGAACTACACAATGAAAAAACAGATGCGAGTTTTGCTGTAGGCGACCTTTACCTGGGGAAAGTAAAGAAGCTGATCCCTGGTTTAAATGCAGCTTTTGTAGATGTTGGTTTTGAAAAAGATGCTTTTCTTCACTACACGGATCTTAGCCCTTATGCTAAGTCACTTCTTAAATTTACACAACTCGCAACTTCCGACCCATCGGAAAAGGGGTATGATTTCGCTAAATTCATCGTAGAGCCGGAAATCATCAAGACTGGCAAGATCAATGAGGTATTGGGTGGAAAGCCTAATATACTGGTTCAGATTCTTAAAGAACCTATTGCCGCAAAAGGCCCACGCCTTAGTTGCGAACTCTCCCTACCCGGGCGTTTTGTTGTAATTACTCCCTTTAATGATATTGTTGCCGTTTCCAGAAAGATTCATTCCTCCGAGGAAAGGAAGCGTCTTCAAAAGATCATCGAATCTATCAAGCCGAAGAATTTTGGTGTAATTGTTAGAACCGCGGCTGAGGGAAAGAACACGGCGGAACTTCATGAAGATCTGTCGGCGCTAGTAGAAACCTGGCAGCTTATTCAAACAAACCTGCGAGGCGCTATTGCACCGGCCAAGGTACTCAGCGAGCAAACGAAGACCACTAGTATGCTGCGAGACCTGCTGAATGAAGACTTTAATCGAATTATAGTTAATGACCGGAATATTTTTCAGGATGCCAAGAATTACATTCAACGCATTGCACCCGAAAAAGCCGATATTGTTTCTTATCATCAGAACGGTACACCGATCTTCGACCAATTTGGCATCACCAGGCAGGTAAAAGCCGCTTTTGGCAAAACGGTCAATTTACCAAGCGGCGCTTATCTTATCATCGAGCATACGGAGGCCCTGCATGTAATAGATGTAAACAGCGGGTACAAAAGCGTAAGCAATAACCAGGAGCAAAATGCCCTGGAAACCAATATGGAAGCAGCAGATGAGATCTCCCGGCAACTCAGGCTAAGAGATCTTGGAGGCATAATAGTGGTCGATTTTATCGATATGAAGCTGCCCGATAACAAGAAGAAACTAATGGAAGCCATGGAATCTTTCATGCTTCCAGACCGGGCTAAGCATGCCGTTCTTCCCATTTCAAAGTTTGGACTGATGCAGATCACCCGTCAACGGATGAAACCAGAGCTGACCATCAATACAATGGAAATTTGCCCTGCCTGTAATGGAACAGGGAAAATTGCTTCAGCCCTCGTGTTAGAAGACGAGATCGAAAAGAACTTGAATTACCTGATTACTCATAAACACAGTAATCTTACGCTTGCGGTGCATCCCATTATGCATGCGTATCTCACCAAAGGTTTTATTTCGTGGAGGTTGAAATGGTCCTGGAAACACCGGCAAAAGATTTCTATCAAATCGAATTCCAACTATAATCTTACCGAGTTTCATTTTTTCGATCATCACATGGATGAGATCAAGCTTTAGTTTGACTCATTTTGCCATTTACAGCGTTCTATTTGAGATATAAGCTGCAAATCCGAATGATAGGAACTACTGGAACCGTGTTTAACTACCTATCTACGGTTCTGATAAATGAATATGTACTGTATAAGCGTTACGATAGATGCAAGAGCAGCCACCACATAGGTAGTTGCAGCCCATTTTAGGGCATCTTTTGCTTTAGGATATTCTTCATCCGTGGTGATATTAGTGCTGTTAAGCCATGCAAGCGCCCTTTTACTGGCGTCAAACTCTACTGGTAGTGTAATTACAGAAAACACCGTAGTTGCGGCAAAAAGGATGATTCCTCCTAAAAGAAGGCTGGGGAACGTATTTACGAGCAAAATACCCGCTAAAAGCACCCACTGGACGATTGTGGAACTAAATTGCACTACGGGTACAAGGTTGCTCCTCATCTTCAACCATGGGTAGGCGGTAGCGTGTTGTACGGCATGGCCACATTCGTGGGCGGCTACCGCAGCGGCAGAAATGCTTACGCCGGAATATACATCAGGGCTTAAATTAACCGTTTTAGTGGCCGGATTGTAGTGATCCGATAGAAAGCCGTTCACAGAAACCACCTGGACATCGTAGATTCCATTGTCCTTAAGCATTTTATCTGCTATTTCCTTCCCGGTTAACCCTTTATATAATCTAATTTTGGAATACTTGGTAAACTTACTCTTCAGAACCATCGAAACCAACATGCTCAATCCTATAAAAAGGATAGAAACCATAAAAATAGATGATGTCATTTTTCTCTTGATTTTTAATGTTCAGCCATTTCAGATGACTAATCACTTGTTTTTTTATATACTTATTGCATCAAAATAACAGCCAAAAGGCTCTTAATGACACAATTATATCAAGGAAAATTCTTCTATAGACAGTTTGTCAGCTTTATGCCGAAACCTGTAATTATGGCCGCTGGGAAAAATAATTTCAGCCGTCTTAACATAGAGTTATTTTAGTACATAATAGTCTGATAATCATTTGATTAAGGCTCTTCCTTAACCGACGTCTCAAGCAGTCGCAGAACCCTGGTAAGTTATTCACAGACCTAAAAAATAATTTTGTTTTGTGGCACTAATTTGTAATTTAGTGGTAGAATTTAATGGGTTAGTAAGTAAGGGGTCAATCGAAAGATTGGCCCTTTTGCTTTTATACAGGTGATAGAACCCTTTCTCCAGATGTTATCTGATTTAACTTTATTACGTACAATTTCTTATTGGTCTGTATAACCCCCTTATACAATATACATTCTCTTATCTTTAGCGAATGAGCAAAATAAAAACTGCTTTTTTTTGTCAGAACTGTGGTTATGAAAGTACTAAATGGTTAGGTAAATGTGCTTCATGCAACCAATGGAATACATTTATTGAAGAACCTGTTCAAAAAGATGATACTAAAAAACAAAACAACTGGAATGATTATGATAAGAAGAGAAGCAACAAGACAGTTTCATTAAGCGAGATAACGAGCAATGAAGAGAAGCGTATTATAACAATGGATCCCGAATTGAATCGTGTGCTCGGGGGAGGC
>JACMJX010000295.1 GCA_014380425.1 Chitinophagaceae bacterium
AAGAGGGACAGCAAATTTCAGCGGTACTTACTAATTCCATTCGAACGACCCCTATACTATTTAAGGCAGAATATACTCCTGCAACCAAAAGCCTTATAAGGCCGTATATCGAAGCAGGTATAGGCGGTAATGTAATAAGTTATAGTCAGTACTTGGGAGAATTTATCGGGGCAAACGATACTTATTTCAAGTTCGCGTTAAGTGGTGGTTTGGGAGTAAAGATACCCTTCAATAAAACGACGGCCAGGTCTGGAGTCAAGCTAGGAGGTAACTTCAATTATATGCCTTTCGATGACGAGATTACCGATAACCTAAATAATATTGGAGTTCACGCAGGTGTTTATTTCCCGTTGTAACTAGAGCCATTTGTCAAGGGATTTATAGACCATGGGATGAAATCAATGAGTCAGTTGCTTTGGGCGGATATTACTTCAGGTAATGTCCGCTTTTTTAATTCAGGCGTGGATCAATAGGGAAGTTAATGAGCATTTCGTATTCACTCCCCATAAGCCGGAGCGCTGCTTTCCAGGTTTCTTCCAGGGGTTGATGAAATACAATACGCTGATTAGCTTCAACAGTGAGCCATGATTTCTCTTTTAATTCATCGGTTAATTGTCCTCCACTCCAGCCCGAGTATCCAACATAGAAACGGATATTATCGGGATGTATCTGGCCTGATTTAATCAGCTCAATAGCGGTTTCGAAATTACCACCCCAATATACCCCATTGATCACTTTAAATCCTCCGGGGATAAGATCCGGGTGTTGATGTAAAAAATGAATGGTATCCATTTGAACGGGGCCTCCCTGAAACACTGGTAGTTTTATTCCTTCTGCTCCCGTAACCAATTCATCTAGGGTGTACTCATAAGGACGGTTGAGTACGAACCCGAAGCTGCCTTCGTCCTGATGTTCACATAAAAATATGACCGTCCTCATAAAGTTGGGATCCTTTAAAAAAGGATCTGCAATTAGTAATATGCCTTGTGCAGGAGTCATTATATAAAGTTAAAAGTTAATAGTTAAAAGTGAAAAATTAAAAATTCATTGTAACATTGTTCATTGTTAAAATTCCCGGTCCACATTTAATTTAATTGCTTTGAAGAAAATCTTTCCCGTAATAATTGTACTGATCTCATTATCGTTGATTGGTATTATTCTTATTCAGGTTTCATGGTTTCGCTCCATGCTCCAGAACAAGAGGGAGGATCTCGATCAGCGGGTCATCAATTCAATGGTAGAAGTAGGCCAGGAGTTGATAGACGAAAAAGGAACTTTGCCGCCTTTAAAAAACTCGAGGATACGGCCGCATTTTACTTGGCCGTCTGATCAGTTGATGATGGAGCTGATGAAGCCCACCACTGTAGCAGAGAAGTTCACCGAGTTTGAGATTAAAGAGAAGCTGGATAAAGCATTTAACCGTAACGGTTTAAAAAATACAGGTTTTGAATTCGCCATTACTTCTAACGTAAACATGTTCCGGTACGAGAAACGTTCTTCTAGGTTTATGAACCTTGTAGATGATACTACGAGCAACAGTACGTTTACTATTCCTTTACAGGTTCCTGGTGGCAGTACGCTAGAGGGTTTGATACCTGAAGAAGTATTGACCGTTATCGTTCCTAATATTCCTCAGATACTTTTTAATCAGATGCGCTGGATGTTGGGGGGGTCAGTGCTTTTTACACTTATTATTATTGCCGCTTTTTACGTTACAGTAAAAGCGCTTGTTAGTCAGAAAAAGCTTAGTGAAATTAAGAACGATTTTATCAACAACATGACCCATGAGTTTAAAACGCCACTTGCTACCATCTCCCTCGCTGTAGATGCATTAAAGAACGAGAAGGTACTGCAGAACAGAGATAAAATCGAATACTTCAGCGGTATTATTAAAGAAGAGAATAAAAGAATGAATAAGCAGGTTGAGACTATTCTGCAAGCGGCTTTGCTAGACAGGCAGGAAATGCAGCTTAATTTGAAACCTATTCATGTTCACAATATTATTCATGCTGCTCTTGATAATTTCCATCTTCAGCTGGAAGAGATTGATGGTAAGCTAGACATGCAGCTAAATGCGTCCTACGATGTCATTAATGCAGACGAAGTGCATTTCACCAATGTGATTTTCAATCTTGTTGAAAACGCAGTTAAGTATTCGAAAGAAGAGCTGCTGCTTAAAGTGATTACCCAAAGCACGGCAAAGAATATTGTTATAAAAATAGAAGACAACGGTATCGGGATGAACAAAGAAACGCTGAAGCGGATCTTCGAAAAGTTCTACAGAGCGCATACAGGGAATCTTCATAACGTGAAAGGATTTGGGCTCGGTTTAAGCTATGTACAAACGATTGTCGACGCCCATCATGGAAAAATAAAAGCAGAAAGTAGTCTCGGCAAAGGAACTATTTTTACGCTCGAGATGCCTTTACTCGAGAAACAGCAGGCTGCCGTCGCCGTAGCTTAAAAAACGGAAATCATGCTCCAGCGCGTGGTGGTAAACCTTGCGCCAATTAGGCCCTATAAGCGCTGCTACCAACAACAACAATGTAGAACGCGGCTGATGGAAATTTGTTACCAGTGCACGGGTCAGCTTAAAGGAGTAACCAGGAGCGATAAGGATACCCGTTTTTATGATAAGTTTTTCTATGCTATTAGCTTTCATCCATTGCAGCAGCCCATCTAGAGCAGTTGCTACCGTAATTGCACCCTGTTCTAAAGAATCGTACACTTCCCATTGCTGCACGCCCAGGTCTTTATACGAAATGGAGGGGTTAAGAGCGCATTTGACACCCATCCAGTAAATGCTTTCGACAGTGCGCAATGAGGTGGTTCCTACGCAAAATACAGGAGCCAATTGGGCAGCCAGCGTTTGCACCAGTGCTATACTGATTTCTATGAATTCTTCATGCATGTTGTGACCCTCCATTGTTGGAGTTTTCACCGGCAAGAATGTACCAGCTCCTACATGAAGTGTAACGTAATCATGTTGAATATTTCTACTCAAAAAAGAGTCGAATACGTCCTTTGTGAAATGCAGCCCCGCTGTGGGGGCGGCAACAGATCCTTCATGCTTTGCAAATACTGTCTGATAGCGTTCTGCATCCTGTTGCTGGGCCTCTCTTTTGAGATATGGAGGAATAGGCATCGTTCCAGCCATGGCAAGGATTTCCGAAAAGCTAAAGTGATTCGGCTGCCAGCTGAATTCGATGGTAAAGCTGTCTCCATTCTTTTCCACCATGGTCGCGGTTATGTTTAGACTGGAGCCGTTAACAGTAACCCGCCTTAGCAATAACTGGCCTGGTTTCCATTTTGCTGCCCCTCCAATCAGGCATTTCCACCATACGCTCCCCGTTTCCTGCATCGCGGAAGCGACATCCGTGTAGCGCTCATGAGGTTCAAGAGTAAAAAGTTCTATAGCCGCTCCGGTTGGTTTTTTAAACAACAGCCTTGCCTGTATCACTTTTGTATTATTAAAGATCAGCAGGGTATTTTCCGGCAGGTATTGGGCTATATTCCTGAAAATATCCTCACTGATGTCACCGTTTTTGTAGATTAGCAAACGAGCGCTGTCTCTGTCTGGCAAAGGAAAGCCAGCAATCTTCCCCTCCGGAAGCACATAAGAATAATCGTCAATCCGGAGATTTTTCTGAAGTACCATAATGAGGCACAATTTATAGAAACGTAAACAAAAATTACAGGCAATTCCGGGTTATTCACCGGTTATTCACAGTCAGGACTACGTAATCCACACCTCACAAACTCAATTTGACCATTTAGATGCCTGAAACCTAGTGTGATAGCGGCTTTCTACTAATAATAAAGATGTGGACAAAATATAAATCCTAAATATAGACAGTAAAGTGGGAAAAAGTGTTATTTTGTGGTAATAATAATATATTATTTCTTAATGGAAGATTTTCTCGGAGAATATGAGGTTACGCTGGACCCAAAAGGTCGTTTTCTTCTTCCTGCGGGCTTTAAAAAGCAACTTCCGGAGGATGCAAATGCGCAATTCGTGATGAACCGGGGAATCGATAAATGCCTTACACTTTATCCCATAAAAGTTTGGGAGCCTATTATTGAGAGGATTAGCAGATTAAATGACTTTGAAGCAGATGCAAGAAGGTTTAGCAGGCGCTTTTTAAGCGGGGCGACAAAGATGGAGCTAGACTCAGCCGGGAGATTGCTGATACCGCAGGTTTTGAAGGATTACGCGGCCCTGGAAAGGGATATTGTGCTGATAGCAAGAATAAATAAGATCGAAATCTGGAATAAAACAGCTTATGATGAATTGCTCAATTCTTACGAAGACGATGCTGAATTCAGCAAGCTGGCCAGCCAAGTAATGGGAGGAAACAATATTGCGGTTCCGTCGACATGAAATTGATTCAGATGAAGAAAGACAAGAGTGGCGATCCCGATAGTCCGGAGAATAAAGCAAATAGTTCTTTGAACGGATACCATATTCCGGTGATGTTGACTGAAGTGATAGATGGTCTTGCGATTCAACCAGGAGGGGTGTATGTGGATTGCACTTTCGGCGGTGGCGGACATTCGAAAGAGATTTTAAAGCATCTGAGCACGGAAGGCAGGTTAATAGCTTTTGATCAGGATGCTGATGCAAGGGCGAATTTAATCGAAGATTCACGTTTTGTTTTCATCCCTCATAATTTCAGGCATTTGCAGCGCTTTCTCCGAGTGAATAAATTTTTGCAGGTAGACGGGATTATGGCAGATCTGGGGGTTTCCAGTCATCAGTTCAATGAAGGGGAGCGCGGGTTTTCAACCAGGTTTGACGGAGATCTGGATATGCGAATGGATCAGCGGCAAAAATTGAAAGCCAGGGATATCATAGAAACCTACAGCGAGAGCCGATTACACAAGCTTTTTGAACAATATGGAGAAGTAACGAATTCAAAAACACTGGCCCGAACAATTGCAAGTGTACGTGATACGGTGTCTTTAAAAACAATCAGCAATTTCAAGACAGCGGTAAGTAGCATAGTAAAAGGGAATCCAAATAAGTATTTCGCGCAGGTTTTTCAAGCTTTAAGGATAGAGGTGAATGATGAACTTGGAGCGTTAAAGGAAATGCTACAGCAGGCAGTAACTGTTCTTAGACCAGGCGGAAGGTTAGTGGTACTCACTTTCCATTCTCTAGAAGATCGGATAGTAAAGAACTTTTTTAAGAAAGGCAATTTTGAAGAAGACGATGCGGATACGAATCCGTTCCAGTATAACACAGGCAGCTCGGGATTAAAAATAGTAACGAAGAAGCCTTTGGTGGCAGGACAGGCAGAATTACAGCAGAATCCAAGATCCCGGAGTGCCAAGCTAAGAATAGCTGAAAAGATATAAGATCATACGGCCTTGAAGAACCTCGTGAAATATTAATATTCTATCGATTAACCCCCTAACCAGTGTGTGTTTGAGAAGTGACCTGTGGAAGTTATAACATAAATTTCAAGCATGAGCGAAACAGACCAGAAGGAGGTACGCTATGAGTGGAGGCGTTTGTTCGACTACCGATGGATTGTAAAGAACATCTCGTATTTCATCTTTGTGGCAACACTTACCGTAGTATATATCTATAATGGGCATTACTCTGATAAAACGATCAAGAACATCAACAAAGCCGGAAAAGAAATAAAGGAGTTGCAGTACGAATATAAAACGATGCAAAGTGAGGTAATGTTCAGAAGTAAGCAAAGTGAATTGGCCAAGGCGGTGCAACCATTAGGATTAAAGGAGTCGTTGGAACCGCCTTTCGTTTTGAGCGATTCTCTGGATGATAAATAGCAAGATTAAATGCGCCACAAAGGCGATGGCAATAAAACTAGATTCATTGGAAGTAAAAAGGGACATATTATGGCGGGTGTATCTCAGTTTTCTGATTATTATAATGATCAGCATTATCATCATCGGAAAAGCTGCTTATATCCAGCAGTTTGAAGGCGCTTACTGGAGAAGCAAGAGTGACAGCCTTCATCAGAAAGTTGTACAGCTGGTAGCAGAAAGGGGAACGATATACAGTGAGGATGGTAGTATGCTAAGTACATCTATCCCTTATTTCGATGTGTATATAGATTTTGGTGCCGATGGATTAAGGGAGAAGAATGGCAAGCGATTTAGTGATAACGTAGATTCTCTGTCACATCATCTTGCTGCTTTCTTTAAGGACCAGGATAAGGCTGCATATAAAAAGCAATTGCAGAAAGGATATAAAAGTAGAAACAGGTATTATTCACTGAAAAAGAAGTTATCCTTTGACCAGTATAAAACAGTAAGAAATTTTCCTTTAATAAGACAAGGCAGAAATAAGAGTGGATTCATTGCCGAAGTAAAAAGTACCCGGTTAAATCCTTTTGGCCTTCTGGCTAATCGAACGATTGGTCTTGCCAGGACAAACGCTCAAAATGTTGGGTTGGAAAGGACATACGATGATCTTCTTAGGGGGGAGGATGGCAGAAAGCTGGTAAGATTTATTGCCGGCGGGGTTAGTGTTCCTATTGAAGGGTACGAAATAGAACCGGAAAATGGGAGGGATATCATTACCACCCTCGATGTAAACATTCAGGATATAGCCGAGAACTCCTTATTGAAAGTAATGACGGAGAACGAATGCGAGCAAGGCACTTGTATTGTGATGGAGGTGGCAACGGGAAAAGTAAAGGCAATAGCAAATCTTGGTCGCCGGGCTGATGGTACTTATTGGGAAGACCTGAATTATGCCATTCGTGCATCTGAACCCGGTTCTACCTTCAAGCTAGCTTCGATGCTTAGCGTGTTGGAAGATAAACATGTGACAATCCAGGATCGCGTGAACCTGGAAGGCGGGAAGTGGAAGATTGGCAGAAGAACCGTTTATGACAGTGAGCATCATGGAAAGTATGATGTTACCATAAAGGAAGCATTTGCCGAAAGTTCCAATGTAGGGATGGCAAAGCTTGTTAGCACCTATTACACCAAGAACCCCGATGGTTTTATCCGGCACCTGCGAAAGCTACATTTCGACAAAATCTCCGATGTTGGTGTAGTTGGTGAAACAAGTCCGATCATAAAAACAACGGCGTCTAAAACCTGGAGTGCAACTACATTACCCTGGATGGCTTTTGGGTATGAGGTGCTGGTTAGCCCTATGCAGATCCTGATGCTTTATAATGCCGTTGCAAATAATGGCACTATGATGAAGCCCTATTTGGTTAGTTCGATTCAGAAGAACGGAATCACTATAAAAGAGAATGAACCTATTGTTGTCGAAGAACAAATCTGTACCAAAGAAACGTTGAAGCAGCTGAGAGAGTCGCTTGAAGGTGTTATGACGGAAGGCACTGGTAAAACACTTCAGAATCCCTTTTATACAATAGCTGGAAAAACAGGTACTGCCCTCGTTGCCAATGGAAAGCGCGGCTATGCCGACCATATTTATCAATCTTCCTTTGCCGGTTATTTTCCTGCTGACCATCCAAAGTATTCCTGTATCGTGGTGATAAAGAATAAACCAAATGCCAAGAAGTTTTACGGTGCTGCCGTTGCCGGGCCTGTTTTTAAAGAGATAGCAGACAAGTTGTACGCACTTAATATTCAAAATAATACCGTTTTAAAAAGAGCTTTGAACCTGAAAAAGGATAGCACCGGTTTTTTTTATTCCGGGGAAGTGAATGATGTAAAGTATGTGATGAATACGTTGAACGTAAGTTATAAAGATTCATCGGCCAACGATGGCTGGAGCAGTTTGTATTCAAGCAATTTTCAACCAGTAGTCAATACCAGGATGATGGAAAAGAAGGTGGTGCCTAACCTAACAGGGATGGGCCTAAAAGACGCCTTGTATCTCCTAGAGAACATGGGGCTAAGAGTGGCGGTAAAAGGAAAGGGTAAAGTAGCATCTCAGTCGCTGGATACTGGTAGCAGGTTTAGCAAGGGAGATATTTTAATAATACAACTTAATTAGTGCATAACAACTAGTACATAACAACTAGTACATAACAAATGGCCGTACTGCAAGACATATTATATAAGGTTCATATCCGCTCTGTGAAAGGCAGTACTGATATTTCTGTGAAAGATCTTCAAATGGATTCGCGGAAAGTTACCGATGGATCAGTGTTTATAGCAGTTAAGGGGGTTAGTAGAGACGGACACCGATACATTGACACTGCTATTTCAAAAGGAGCAGTTGCTATCATTTCTGAAGAACAGCCCGAGAATTACAACCAGAATATAACATACGTGCAGGTGGCTGACAGTTCCGAAGCAGCGGGATGGATGGCGCATCATTTTTATGGGCAGCCTTCTTCCGGATTACAGCTGGTGGGTGTAACAGGAACAAATGGCAAGACAACCATTGCTACTTTATTATACAAGCTGTTTATGGAGCTTGGACATAAGTGCGGGTTACTGAGCACAGTTCAAAATCAGATCGGTCACGAGATTGTAGCCGCCACGCATACTACACCCGACAGCATTCATCTGAACGAGCTACTTCGCCAGATGGCAGATGCCGGCTGCACGCATGTGTTTATGGAAGTAAGCTCGCATGCCGTGCATCAGCACCGTATAGCAGGTCTTCATTTTACTGGAGGCATCTTCAGTAATATTACCCATGATCACCTGGATTACCATAAAACGTTCGACGAATATATACGTGTCAAGAAGAAGTTCTTCGATGATCTGCCGACTTCCGCATTCGCTATCTCCAATTTTGATGATAAGAGAGGCGCCGTGATGCTGCAGAATACCCCCGCTAAAAAATATTATTATAGCCTTAGGACACTGGCGGACTTCAAGGGTAAGATCCTGGAAAATACACTGGCTGGCCTTTTTATGACGGTGAATGAGCAGGAGGTACATTTTAGACTGATAGGAGAATTCAATGCTTATAATCTTCTTGCAGTGTACGGGGCCGCCTTGTGTCTGAACAAAGACAAGGTGGAAGTGTTGCGTTGCCTGAGCTTACTGAACGGGGCCGAGGGAAGATTTGACTACATCGTCTCCTCCAACGAAAAGGTGATCGGGATTGTGGATTATGCCCATACACCCGATGCATTGGTAAATGTGCTGACTACCATAAAAAAACTCAGAACAGGCGACGAACAGGTAATTACTGTAGTAGGCTGTGGTGGTGACCGTGATAAAACTAAGCGACCGGTGATGGCAGAAGTAACCTGCGAGAACAGCGACAGAGCCATTTTTACTTCGGATAATCCAAGGAGCGAGGATCCCCTCGAGATTCTTAAAGATATGGAAGCGGGCTTAAATACCGCCGCAAGGCGTAAATATATAGCTATTGCCGACAGAAAGGAAGCGATTAAAACAGCCATCAGTTTGTCCGGCCCAGGGGATATTATACTGATAGCAGGCAAGGGGCATGAAAAGTACCAAGAGATCAAGGGAGTTAAACATCACTTTGACGATAAGGAAATTTTGATCGAATTATTTGAGTTATTAGGTAAATAAGCAGCGTAAAGTATTAACGAATGTTGTATCAACTATTTGAATGGCTAAAGGAATCAGGTGTACGGATACCTGGAGGCACTTTATTCCAGTTTATCACTTTTAGGATATTACTGGCTGTGCTTCTGTCGCTGATAATTACGACGGTATTTGGAAAGAGACTAATCAACTTTCTAAGAAAGCGCCAAATAGGGGAAACAGTAAGAGACCTTGGGCTGGCCGGGGAACAGCAAAAGAAGGGGACGCCAACAATGGGAGGGCTTGTAATTATCATGGCAATACTTATACCTACCATATTGCTTGCCGATCTTCATAAAGCTTATATCCGACTTATGATTTTTAGCACTGTATGGTTGGGGATTATAGGATTTATAGATGATTACCTTAAACTGCGTTCCAAAAAACTAGCACAGCAACTTGGAGGAGATTATAAGAAAAGTAATAAGGACGGATTGGCTGGATGGTTTAAGGTACTTGGTCAGGTGGTTCTGGGAGTTGTAGTAGCCGCTACGCTTTTAACCAATGAGAATACAAAAGTATGGCGGGAGTACATAGGTAACAATCCACCATCTGACACTACAGGCGTGCGAACAATAAAGTACAATGGCGGCGATCGCTTGTTTGTTGTAGCGAAGGAGCCCATTACAACTATACCATTTGTCAAGAATCACGAGTTCAACTATTCCAAGCTATTGCCAGAAGCGCTTAGAGGTTTTACCTGGGTGTTGTATATAGCTGTGGTAATTTTTATAGTGACCGCAGTTTCCAACGGAGCTAATATTACCGACGGTTTAGACGGACTCGCTACCGGGGTGAGTGCCATAATAGCCGTATGTCTTGGGATCTTCGCCTATGCCAGCGGCAATATAAGGCTTGCTGATTATCTAAACATCATGTACATCCCTAATCTTGCCGAGCTCTCCATATTCATCGGGGCGATGGTAGGGGCATGTGTAGGATTTCTATGGTATAACTCCTTTCCGGCCCAGGTATTTATGGGAGATACGGGAAGCCTCATGCTTGGAGGGGTGATTGCGGCACTATCATTTATTGTTCGTAAAGAATTGCTGATACCGATATTCTGTGGAGTTTTCCTGGTAGAATTACTGAGTGTGGTTATTCAAGTAAGTTATTTCAAGTATACGAAGCGTAAGTTCGGGGAGGGTAAGCGGATCTTTTTAATGAGCCCTTTACATCATCATTATCAGAAGCTCGGTTATCATGAAAGTAAGATCGCGGTCCGTTTCTGGATCATCACTATTCTCTGTGTAGTATTCACTATAGTAACTCTGAAAATACGTTAACGATAAATGTTGCTTTAGTAAATGAAAGGAAGATTAGTGATATTAGGAGCAGGTGAAAGCGGCATAGGAGCCGCAATACTAGGTAAGCTGAAGGGATATGATGTGTTCGTTTCTGATGGTGGCGCAATAAAGGAGAATTACCGGAATGAACTGGAGCAATATGAAATCAACTGGGAGGAAAACGGACATTCGGAAGAGCGCATAATGGCGGCCGACGAAGTAATGAAGAGCCCAGGAATACCGGAGAAAAATGAATTGGTGAAGAAGATTCGAGCGGCAAGCATTC
>JACMJX010000296.1 GCA_014380425.1 Chitinophagaceae bacterium
GCGTACATTATCAGATAACAGATCGTATGGGTATTATGTACTCCGGTAGCATGGTTGAGCTGGGTAAAACAGAAGATATCTTCGAAAAACCGATACATCCGTATACGCAGATGCTGGTAAGCGCTCTCCCACGAGTAGGTGACAAGAGTCAGAAAACAGGTATCCCGGGAAGACCTCCTTCACTTACAAACCCGCCTCCCGGCTGTAGATTCTCTCCTCGCTGTCCCAGAGCGACCGAGGAATGCAGGGAAACGGTACCGAAGCTTTATGAAGTGGAGCAGGGGCATTTCGCAGCCTGTCATTTTCTGAATAAAGGGGGAGGAGTGTGAAGATGTCCGAAAAATTGCTTGAAATAAAAAATGTCAGTAAATCTTTCAATATTGGTGGAATGCTCAGCAAAAAGATGCTTGTCGCTGTGGATGAGGTCAATATAAATATCGATGCTGGTAAGCCGGTTATACTTTCGATCGTAGGTGAGTCTGGCTGTGGCAAGTCAACGTTATGTAAGATGATACTGCGTCTGCATGACCCCGATCAGGGTGATATAGTGCTTTCCGGCAGATCTTATAAGGATCATAAAGGGTACGATCCTTTTCAATTTAGGCTGGACGTGCAACCGATATTTCAGAATCCTTATGAATCTTTTTCGATGCGTAAAACAGTGGATACTTACCTGTTTAATACCGCACTTAGATTGAAAATTGCTAAAAACTATAAAGAAGCAGAAAAATTAATCGATGATACACTCAAAAGCGTAGGTATGTCACTTGAAGTAGTAAAGGGCAAATACCCTACCCAGTTTTCAGGTGGTGAGCTGCAACGAGTGTCGATTGCCAGAGCGCTCATTACTAGGCCAAAGATTATCATAGCTGATGAACCAGTTGCTGCTATTGATGCGTCTATGAAAATGAATATTGTAAATCTATTTAGAGAGTTGAAGGATAAGTACAATGTTTCTTTCATCTATGTTACGCATGATCTTTCGACGGCTTATTATGTATCAGATTATATTGCAACCTTATATAGAGGCTGCCTGATAGAATATGGAAAGGCAAAAGAGATCATGGACAATCCAGCACATCCGTATACTGAGCTCCTGATGAATGCAGTACCAAGGGTAGGAGAGAAATGGAATCAGGAATTAGTCATGCCAGATACAGAGGACAAAGAGTATGCTATTACATATTGCAAATTTGCTCCCCGTTGTCCTTATGCAACTGATGAATGCAGGAAATCAAGGCCGGAAATGAAAGTTTCAGCCGACGGGCGAAAAGTGTTGTGCTTCCATCCGTTAAATGGAAAAACAGATAAATAATTCTACAGAAAACCGGCAATGTTTATTTGGAAAAAAGGAGGGAGTAGTGTGAAAATTAAAAGCTATTTTCACACATTGAATTTAGGCCTGCGAGCAAGTCGCAGGCATGGACGCTAGTGAGAAAATATAAAACTATTTTCACACATCCTGATTTAAAAGCGTGCTGAAGCACGCAGGGGGAGTTATTATGAAAAAGTCATTGTGTTTGTTGCTAGTAGCTGGAATGATTTTATCATTTACCTCATGCGTAAAATACAAATATGCGGCTAAACCAGA
>JACMJX010000297.1 GCA_014380425.1 Chitinophagaceae bacterium
TGCCCTACATGCTGGTGGTGGGAGAGAAGGAGATGACTGAAAAGAAAGTGGCTGTCAGGAGACAGGGGATAGGCGACCTGGGAGTAAAAACGACGGAAGAGTTTTTGAACGAAGCAATGGAGGAGATAAAAGACAGAAAATAAGATGAATTCAACCGGTAGCGTACCTGGAAATTAAGTAGTTTTAATTGAGACCTCAAATCCCTGTCATGAGGATTTAAATAAAAAAATATACTCCCTGCAGGGAAGGAGTTAACTAAAAAAAGTAAATGGCAGTACCACAAAAACCCGGCGGCGGGTTCAGCAGACCACCAGGCGGGGGCTTCAAGCCCGGCGGCGGTGGATTTAATAAAGGCGGTTTCAGGGGCAGGTTTGTCCCCCGCAAAGAAGCAGAGCATCGTATCAATCATTTCATCAGGGTGCCCCAGGTTCGTTTAGTAGGTGATAATATTGAGCCCGGCATTTATGATACCCAGGCCGCACTGAAAATGGCACAAGACCAGGCATTGGACCTGGTTGAAATTTCCCCGACAGTCGATCCCCCGGTTTGTAAGATCATTGACTATAATAAATTCCTTTACGATAAGAAGAAGAAAGAAAAAGAGATGAAGGCCAAGAGTAAGGTCTCTGAAGTAAAAGAGATCCGTTTTACTCCCAACACCGATGATCATGACTTTGACTTTAAAGCCAAACATGCTGTCGAATTCCTGAAAGATGGTAACAAAGTGAAAGCGTATGTACAGTTCAAAGGCCGGGCTATCCAGTTCCAGGATCGTGGTCAGTTGTTATTGCTGAAATTTGCAGAACGGCTGGCTGAAGTGGGGATATTGGAGAGCATGCCCAAGATGGAAGGCAGAAGAATGCTGGCGATGTTTGCACCAAAGGGAAAGAAGAAAGGATAAGCGTATTATTATAATAAATTATTCGCCGTTTTTATAACTTAATGATCGTCCGGCTCACTTGTTTACCATCAATGGTAAATTGAAGTATATAAACACCTTTCCAAATTCTCTCGGCCACTGCATTTGCATTCAGAGTGTACCTGCCTGCAGTCCTTGCAACCGGACCTTGTATAGTTATCCTCCGTCCATTCATATTGAACAATGATACTCCGACTGTATGCGGCTGTTCTAATTGATATTCGATTGTCAGTTGTGAGGATGTTACCGGGTTGGGAAAAAGATTATAGTAGAACCGTTCTGTATCAGTGATCTGAAACACGCCGTTCCGGCCAGCCGTAAACATTGTTGATGATGAAGAACATCCTGCAGCATTGGTTACGGTAACGGAATAATCGCCACCCACAGTGTAAGTATAACTGGCAGCGATGGCCCCTGTTATGATTGTACCATTAAAATACCATTGATTGCCGGTAGAAGAACTGGAGAATAAAGTGTTTCCTGTTTGTGTTATCACCGGCACAGGTGGTGGGGCATTGACTGTTACTGATGTCACAGCCGATGCAGCACTGCAATTATTTGCGTTTGTAACCGTAACAGAATAATTACCTGAGCTGGTTACATTAATACTTTGCGTAGTTGCGCCGTTGCTCCATAAATAACTAAATCCTGCCGGTGC
>JACMJX010000298.1 GCA_014380425.1 Chitinophagaceae bacterium
CACTACCGTTTTAAAATAGGAATTTTCATTCAGAAAGATCTGGTGAGTAAGGCCTGCTACGCCGAGCGTGCTGTTTCCGGAGTAGGAAAGATTGAGTTCGTCGCTATCCCATTTAGTACTGTCTTTCAGCGCATCTCTCCCGTAATCGTTATATCCTCCCAAGCCAAACAAACTGAATTCGCCGGATCTGGATGTTTTCCAGTTGATTTTAAAAGAGAGATCCTGGTAGTCAGGGATATTACCACCGAGGTTAATGAAGCTCTGTATCAATGCGAGCGTGGAATACCGGTAGTTGATAAGATAAGAAGCGTTCTTCTTTTTACCCAGCGGACCTTCCGTAGAGAGCTCTACACCCAAGGTACCCAGCATTACGGAGTGTTCCTGCCTGTCTTTATTGCCGTTCCTGAAGTTAAGATCGAAGGCGGCTGAAGTGGCATTACCTATTTCCGCAGGAAATGCACCTACATAGAAATCGGATTTACCGATCACGTTACTGCTAAGCATGCTGACGGGGCCGCCCGTAGCGCCCAGGTTGCTGAAATGGTTCGGCGTGGGGATCTCGATACCTTCCAGTTTCCAGAGCACCCCGGCGGGCGAATTGCCTCTCACCACTACCGAGTTATCACCATCGTCCGCAGCGGCCACACCGGGAAAGTTCATCACCATCCGGGCGGGATCTGAAAAGGCAGCGGGATAGCGCTTCGTGTCTTCTATGGAGAAAGATCTCGCACTTGCCGTTGCAAATTCATTCAATGGTTTGATCCTGTTGCGGGAGGAAGTGACTACCACTCCATCGAGATTCCTGAATTGTTCGGTAAGGGTTACATCCTGCTCGTTTTCTTTTCCGGAGGCGATCACGATATCAGACACTGTTCTTTCTTCGTACCCTATGCTGCTGAATTCTATATTATACCTGCCCAGGGGTAGATTTCTCAGGATATAGTAACCATTGCTATCGGACATAGCCGAAGCCCCCGATGGGTTAAAGGTTACCGTAACTCCGGCCAGTGGCTTACCGGATGCGGCATCGGTAACATACCCTTTTGCAGCCTGCGTATAGGCGCGTTGCAGAATCACCAGGCCCTGCGATTCCTTGTACTGTAGGGTACCGTGAAATAGCAGGTCGAGTGCCTGCCATACGGTCTTTCTCGTTATGGATAAACTTACCAGGCTGTCGCCGGGTATAAGACTGCTATTGTATGAAAAGTAGAAAGACCCCTGCCTGCCGATCTGTTCCAGCACGGTATACAAAGGCTGCTGCGAAAGGTGAAGGGATACCTGTTTGTTTATTAATTGCTGCGCCTGTGATAAAAAGGGCACGAAGATAAAATACAAGGTGATAACAAAGGCCTTTTCGAGGTAGCATGGTTGTTGCATTCTATATGCCCGTGATTATTTTATGATGATGGCTCCATTGGCTTTCTCGATACGGATATTAAGGGTTTCACGAATCACTTCAAGCATCTGCTCCAGCGATTTGTTTTCAAAGGTAGTGGTTAATCGGAGTTCTGCCGCACGGCGGCTGCCGATCGTTATCTTTGCCTTATAAGCATCATTGAGGATGGCTACTAGCTCCGGCAGCGGGGTTTCGTTGCACACGAACAGGTTGGTGCGATAGTAGTTATAAAGCTGGTTCTTCACGGGGATCTTTTCCGGAATGCCCTTGTTCTTCAGCACTACTGCCTTCTCGTTTTGCTTCAGTTGCACGGAGCTTTTAGCGCTGCTTACGTTAACGATGCCTGTTTCTACTATGATTTCAGTTTGAACATCGGTATTTTTTATATTGAAAGAAGTGCCTACAACTTCCACCGACACTTCGCCCACCTCGATGATAAAGGGTTTTTGAGCATCGGGAACTACTTTAAAGAACGCTTCACCCGTCAGCACCACCGTTCTGCTTTTTGTTCCAAAGCTACGCGGCCAGGAGATGGAAGCATTCTTGTTCAGCACCACCTGCGAGCCATCGGGCAGTGTGTGAGTAGCAACTGCATCGCCGGAAGATGCCGTCGTAATCCCGAGCCTGTTGAAAAACAGATAGGAGCCCACCCCTGCCACCAGCAAAAGGATAGCGGCGACCCTGATCCAGTTCTTTCTTTTAACGGCCATGTTTACTACAGTTGCTTCGGTGCGGACTGCCGCTTTCTTATCGTTAAAGCGTTGCCAGGCGGCTTCTTCATTTACTGCTGCTTCAGGAGCAAGCTGGCGGCTCTCCTCCCATATCGTTTTCAGCTGGTTGTAGTAAATGCGGTTGTTTTCGCTGTTCCGCAGCCACTGTTCTATCTCGGTAACTTCCTCGCTTGTTGCTTCGTCGAGCAGGTATTTTACCAGCAGATCGTGCGAATGATCATGGGGGTTTTCTTTCACGTTATAATAATTTACTGGTGAAGAGAAAAATAATGAGGGAGATCACAAACCCAGACAGCTTGAGCCGCAGGATCTGTAATGCTTTACCCATCTGGTTTTCTACGGTTTTTACGGATAGCTGCATCCTGTCGGCGATCTCGCGGTACTTCAGGCCCTCGAAACGGCTCATCTGAAATATGGTTCTGCACTGTTCCGGCAG
>JACMJX010000299.1 GCA_014380425.1 Chitinophagaceae bacterium
CACTATCCTTCGAAGGGTTAGAAAGAACAGGCATACCAGAATCATTGCCATTGCGGATAATGTGATACCACATGAAAAAAGGCCCGGTGACGCCATTTTTACCAAGTACTTTTTAAAGAGTTGCGATGCTTTTGTAACTATGAGCGAGAAGGTGATGAACGATCTGAGAAGCTTTGAGAAAACAAAGCCTGCCCGCCAGGTGCTGCATCCGCTGTACGATACATTCGGAGCTGCTGTAAGTAAGACCGATGCACGAACCTTTCTCAAACTGCCTCAGGATGAAAAAATCATCCTGTTTTTTGGTTTTGTAAGAAAGTACAAAGGCCTGGATATGCTGCTGAATGCTATGCAGCTTTCAGAAGCCGGCGGAGTAAAACTGCTTATTGCGGGGGAGTTTTATGAAGACGAAAAGCCCTACCTCGAACAGATCAAAAACCTAGGAATAAAAGATAACGTTATTCTAAGGACACAGTTTATTCCCGATAGTGAAGTGCGCTACTATCTCTGCGCTGCCGATGTTGTTGTTCAGCCTTACAGGAGTGCCACGCAAAGCGGCGTTACTCCCCTCGCCTATCATTTCGAAAAGCCAATGATCGTTACCAATGTAGGCAGCCTCCCCGACCTGGTGCCGCACGGCAAAGCAGGGCTTGTTTGTGAACCCGAACCTGCTTCTATCGCTCATGCAATCAGCAACTATTTTCAATTAGGTGAACAACATTTTATTCCACATCTTCGCACGGAGAAAGTAAAGTACGCGTGGGATAAGTTATCCGAGGTGCTGTTGTTTCTTGCAGGAATTAAAACGGCTTCGCAGAAAACGGAACCTGGTGTTAAATAAAACAATGCATGATTTATAGAAGTAAAGCACCACTAAGGATCGGTTTGGCAGGAGGGGGAACAGATGTAAGCCCGTACAGCGACCTGTACGGTGGTGCCATACTGAATGCCACGGTAAACCTTTATGCGTACGCGAACATTGAACCGTTGGAAGAAAGAGTGATCATTCTTCAGGCACTCGACAGAAAGGAAGAACAGCGCTTCGAGTGGGCGGACAGTTTACAGCTGGATGGCACCCTCGATCTTCTGAAGGGGGTATATAACCGAATGCAGAAAGACTATCACCTACCCGCAACAGGATTCCGCCTCAGTACTTTTGTGGATGCGCCTGCGGGTAGCGGTCTCGGTACTTCATCCACGCTGGTTGTGGCTATCATTGGAGCTTTTTCCGAAATGCTTCGGCTTCCGCTTGGCGAATATGATATGGCACATCTTGCTTTTGAAATTGAAAGGAAGGATCTCAAAATGGCAGGAGGACGGCAAGACCAGTATGCCGCTACTTTCGGGGGCGTTAACTTTATGGAGTTTTCAGGAGAAGATAAAGTGATCGTAAACCCTTTAAGGATCAAGCAGCAATATCTTTTTGAACTGGAAAACAATCTGCTTCTGTATTACACGAGCACAAGCAGGGAATCTGCCGCCATCATTGAAAAGCAAAGCCGGAATGTAACTGATAAGAAAGAACATTCGATAGAGGCCATGCATCAGCTCAAGCACCAGGCTCAGAGAATGAAAGAAGTGTTGTTGAAAGGAAAGTTGCACGAGATAGGAGAAATCCTCGACTTTGGCTTTCAGCAAAAAAGGCGCATGGCCGAAGGTATTTCCAACGGGCTGATGGAAGATATCTATGAATCAGCAAAGAAAGCTGGTGCCACAGGCGGCAAAATTTCAGGTGCCGGTGGAGGCGGATTCATGATCTTTTACTGCCCGAACCTTACCAAATATGCAGTAACAGAAGCTTTAAGTAAATTTGGGGGATTCTTTAAACACTATCAGTTTACCGATCACGGGCTAACAAGCTGGAGCATATAAATACTACGATAATAATGGAGCATATAAAGAAAGTAATTGCGGAATCCATAGAGGTTAAATCAGCTCTTCTTGCAAATGAAGCATTTCTGGGTAAGATAGAAGAAGTAGTTCATACGATCACACATGCTTTTCGCAATGGCAATCATGTCTATTTCTGCGGCAATGGCGGCAGTGCCTCCGATGCGCAGCACCTGGCGGCAGAGTTCAGTGGTCGTTTTTATATAGACAGGGATGCATTGCCTGCCGAGGCCTTGCACTGCAATACGTCTTACCTTACTGCGGTGGCCAATGATTACAGTTTCGATGTAGTATATGCACGGATGCTGAACGGGCTCGGGAAGAAGGGCGATGTGCTGATTGGCCTGTCCACTTCAGGTAACTCGGTCAACATCGTCAAGGCATTTGAAGTTGCGAGGCAGAAAAACATTATCACCATTGGCTTTACAGGCGTTACGGGAGGCGCCATGAAGCCACTGAGCGATTATCTTTTCAATGTTCCTTCCTCAAATACCCCTCGTATTCAGGAATCGCATATTCTAATCGGCCATATCATTTGTGAGCTGGTTGAAAAGGAGTATTTCAGTTCTTAACAATCCCATCTTTTAACGCTCGTGCCATGGAAATCAAAGAAGTGATCTTTTTAGCCGGAGGCCTGGGAACAAGGCTAAGAAGTGCTGTGCCCGATCTTCCCAAAAGTATGGCTCCTGTTGCAGGTAAGCCCTTCATTGCTCACCTTGTCGACTATTTCTGGAAACAAGGAGTGGAACGCTTTATTTTCTCTCTGGGCTACAAGCATGAGGCTATCAGTAGTTTTATTAATGACAACTACCCTGCTATTGCGAAAGTCTATTCTATAGAAGCGGAGCCTTTAGGAACTGGCGGAGCCGTAAAAATGGCACTGAAGCTTGTAACAGGCGATCACGTACTGATTGTTAATGGCGATACGTTTTTTGGGGTGAACATCGGAGCGATTGCCAACGCCCATATCGATCAGGAAGCGGACTGCACAATATGTCTTTGCCCGAAACAAGATTTTGACCGTTACGGCGTTGTTGAACTGAATGAAGACAATTCCGTTAAAAGCTTCCGGGAAAAGCAATTCTACAGTCACGGATTGATAAATGGGGGAATATACGCCTTGAGAAAAGCAGCTTTTAGTAAAGGTAATTTCCCGGAACGGTTCTCCTTCGAAAAGGATTACCTGGAGTTACAGGCCGTTAAGCGCGACCATAAGCTATTTGGGCTCGTACAGGATCATTACTTTATAGACATTGGTGTGCCGGAAGATTATGAACGGGCACAAAAAGAGCTGCTACTGTACACTGGCAGGGATTAACAAAGCCTTAAGTAATAAAACAGCTGCTACAGGCTTTAATTGTTGAATCCGGATTAATTTACAGGACTATGAAGAAATTTTTCTTTTGCTTAATGGCCATGTGTTTAGTTTTCAACTGCATTAGATCATACGGCCAGTTGATCAAACCTGCAGATCTTAAAACGCTTCGGCTTAAACAGGATTCTCTACAGCAGCAGGCGGATAGCATGATCAACAGCGTTTACACCGCCAAGCGATTTATTGCGGACAGTAACTTCGTAAAGACGCTGGTGAGGGCACTTAAAATAAATAACTCTTTTTATTTTCCGTTCGATTCGCTCCAGACGATCTCCAGGCTGTACGCGCCGGATAGTACCTTCAGAATCTTTACCTGGCAACTAAAGAAAGACGAGTATATGTATCTTCAGAAAGGCGCCATACAGGTGCGTACGAACGACGGCGCTCTAAAACTTTTCCCGTTGTTCGATGCTTCAATGTTCACATCCAAACCCCTCGATTCTGTCAGAACCAAGAAGAACTGGATCGGCGCCATTTACTATAAGATCATTTTAAAAGAATACAATGGTAAAAAGTACTACACGCTTTTAGGATTCGACGACTTCTCCGTAGCAAGCAACAGGAAATGGATGGAAGTGCTGAGCTTTGGAGCAGATGGAGAGCCCGTCTTCGGCGGACCACTGATAACGTTCAAGGAAGATACTGCGAAAGTAAAACCGGTGCTGCACAGGTTCAATATAGAGTACAAAAAAGAGGCGCGGACTACCTTCAATTACAATCCTGAACTTGACATCATTATTTATGATCACTTGATGTCAGAAACGGAACAGCCCGAAAGGAAGGAATCCTATATTCCCGATGGGGATTTCGAGGGATTCAAGTGGAAAGATGGCCAGTGGGTGCATGTAAACCAGGTATTTAATTTCAAGCTAAAGGAAGGTGAGTTCCCTCAGGAAGCGACTATAAAAGATGCAGAGGGAAAAACAGACGAAAAGAAACTACTGGAGCAGTCTGAAAAGAACATGAAGAAGAAGCCAGGCCAGTAGCTTTATTTCAAAAGAAGCAGCTTTTCTTTTAGTTCGATAATACCCTCCGTTGCCGGCTTTTCAATTACCTGGAGATTTTGTACCAAAGAAGTAAACGGTACTTTTTTATCTACCACAAATTTCGGGATCGAATCGGGGGCATAGCCTACAAGGCCTGCGGCAGGATATACCTGCAGCGAGGTACCGATGATTACGAAGATATCCGCTTCACGTACAATATCCACAGCAGTTTCAATCATGGGAACAGGTTCCTCAAACCATACGATATGAGGGCGTAGCTGGCCTCCGTCAGGTGCGAGATGGCCCAGGTAAATATCTTTCTCGATCGGATAGATAGGCTCATTGCTCCGTTCACTTCTCATTTTTAAAATCTCTCCGTGCAGATGGACAATATTCCCGGATCCGGCTCTTTCATGCAGGTCATCGATATTCTGGGTGATGATGGTGATGTCAAAGTCGGTTTCGAGGTTGGCCAGCTCATAATGAGCCGCATTGGGCAGGGCATCCATAACATTTCTGCGGCGCATGTTATAGAAGTTCAGCACTTTGGCGGCGTCTTTTTTCCAGGCACCGGGCGTTGCTACTTCGCTGATGTCAAAGCTTTCCCATAAGCCATCGCCATCGCGGAAGGTTTTCAAACCACTTTCAGCACTAATGCCTGCGCCCGTTAATACTACTAACTTCTTTTTACGATGATCCATTATTCTTATTTATCCAAAGATAATAATCGGGTTATTAATAATACAAGGGTCTAAAAACGGTATGTAATCGATTTAAACTCATGCATAGTAAGTGATAATACCTATAACGAATATTTTTAATTAGAAATTGAGATTTAGCAAATCTGTACCCGATCTGACATCGTATATAATTTTGGTGTATAGTGGGATTTTCAAAACAGGCCGGTCCATTTTTATGGCTGGCCTTTTTAGTTTTTAGAACACTACTCTCTACCCGCCAGCACGTCTGCGATATGCAGTGTTTTGATGCTAAGGTTTTTTCGGTTTATTACTCCTTCCAGATGCATCAGGCAGGAAAGATCTGTAGATATGATGTAATCGGCACCTGTAGCAAGTGCATGGGTGATTTTCTGATCGGCCATTCCTGCCGCGATAGCTTCAAATTTAACGGCAAATGTACCGCCAAAGCCACAACAGGTTTCTACATCGTTCATTTCCAGCAGTTCAAGCCCTTTTACCTTCTCAAGCAATTGCCTCGGTTCAGCTTTGATGTTACATTCTCTTAAGCCCGCGCAGGAATCGTGATAAGTGGCTTTGCCAGCAAGGGTAGCTCCCAGATCCAGAACGCCTAATACGTTCACCAGGAATTCGGAGAATTCGAAAGTCCTTTTTCCGAGATCTTTCACGTTATTATGTAAGGAGGAATTGTCAAACAGCTTCGGATAATAGTTCTTTATAAAACCCGCGCAGGAGGCACTGGGCACAACGATATAGTCATCACCCTCGAAGTCTTTTATGAATTTACTACATACTGCTTTAGAATCATCCCAGAAACCTGCATTGAACGCCGGCTGACCGCAGCATGTCTGGTCAGGATTGTACTTCACTGTGCATCCGGCACGCTCCAGTACCTTTATCATATTAAAGGCCGTTTGCGGGAATAGCTGATCAACAAAGCAGGGTATGAATATCTGTACGGTCGTCAAAACTTAAGATTAATCATTTTTAATGCAGTCATTGCTGCTTCTTCACCTTTATGGCCATGTATTCCCCCGGTTCTTTCATCTGCCTGCTGCTGACTGTCTAAAGTAAGTACTCCAAAGATGGTAGGAACAGGAAGAGAAAGATTGAGCTGTAAAACGCCATCCGTTACTGCCTTGCACACGTAGTCAAAATGCGGCGTACCACCGCGTATCACACATCCGAGTGCTATGAATGCATCAGGGCGCTCTCCTGCGCTGATACTGAAATCCCAGTAAGCTTTTATGCTAAAGGGTATCTCGAAAGCACCGGGCACGGTAATCGTTTTAAGTCGCCAGATTCCATACTTTGCCAACACACTCCGGCATCCATCTTCCAGTTTTCCTACTGTTGCTGCGTTCCATTCCGTTTTTACAATAACGATACAGGCATCCTTATTAAGAATGCCTGTATCGTTATGTAACAAATTACTCTGCGTTACTTGTGCCATCTTTACTCGCTGATTTCTCCCAGTCGCGCCAGGTATTTGTCGATCGTAAACCCTCTGTCGCTACGGCTGTATTTCTCCTTTATGATCTTATACATTTCGATAGCGTCTTTATTCTTTCCGAGATTTTCATATAGATATCCGGCGCGGAAAAGATACTCCGGTGAATTAAAATCATCTTTTTCAAACATAGTACCAGCTTCTGTGTACTGAGCGGCCGCTTCTTCTTTTTTACCAAGTTCACTGTAAGCGTCGCCGAGCATGCCTTTAGCGCGGGCTTTTACCTGAATAGAGCCCGTAGAAAAATCTTCCAATTGCTTCACCGCATTGTTGAAATCACCGAGCTGGAGATAACAGCTGCCTGCATAGAAACGGGCAAGATTCGCTGCTTTGGTGCCACCATGCTTAGATATCACTTTAAGAAAGCCCGGATTGATATTATCACCATTAAGGGCAAGTTTCAAAGAATCCTGACGAAAATAGCTTTCTGCCCGAAATAGCGCTTCGGAAGCTTTTAATTCAGCGGGAGCTTTTACATAAGAATTATAAGCAAAAATACCTCCTGCTATCACCACCACTGCAGCTAGTGCGATCAGCACTTTTTTTCCATTGGCAACCCAAAATCCTTCCAATCTGTTTTCTACGGGTCTGCTTTCTACTAGCAATTCTGGTTTTTTATCGGTCATTGTCTGTGTTAGTTTTACAATCGGTGAATCGTTGTTATTTTAATCTACTATAAACGGGTAGTTCTGGTCGACGTACACATCTTTCAATACTTCGCTTTCATCTGGCCAGGGGCTTTCCTCGGCAAATTTAACGGACTCGTTCACACTATCTTCTACTCTTTTATTGATGGCATCTATTTCCTCCTGCGTTGCAAACTTATTCTCAAGAATGGTTTTAAGCACCATTTCTATCGGATCTTTCATCCGGTATTCCTCCACCTCTTCTTTAGTGCGGTATTTTTGCGGATCAGAGATAGAATGGCCCTTATACCGGTAAGTTTTAATCTCGAGGAGCGTTGGTCCACCGCCTTCTCGGGCTCTTTTAACAGCGCGGGATACAGCTTCATGAACAGCCTCGGCACTCATGCCGTCAACAGCATCTCCCGGCATTTCATAAGCATCCGCCAATTTATAGATATCGGTCACATTGGAGGTGCGTTCCACCGAAGTACCCATTGCGTAATGATTGTTTTCGCATATAAAAACAACGGGAAGCTTCCAAAGCATCGCCAGGTTAAAAGTCTCGTGAAGTATTCCCTGGCGTGCAGCACCATCTCCGAAAAACGTAAGGCAAACATTTTCGGTGCCTTTGTACTTTTCCGCAAATGCAAGCCCGGCACCAGTACCGATCTGAGCACCTACAATACCATGCCC
>JACMJX010000300.1 GCA_014380425.1 Chitinophagaceae bacterium
ACAGCCAATCTGTTTAACACCCGAGCTACTACTAGGCGGAAATATGCCGGCATCTTCGGCAGTGGGAAGATCGGCTATCGTAACGCGCTCTTTTTGGAGGTGACGGCAAGAAATGACTGGAGTTCCACATTGCCATCTAACAATAATTCCTTCTTCTATCCTTCCGCAAGTTTAAGTTATGTTTTTACCGATTTGCACAGAATAGGAGGCAGTATTTTAAGCTACGGGAAGATTCGCGCCTCTTACGCTCAAGTGGGTAAAGATGCACCACCATATAGTGAGCGGATCTATTATCTACCGGCATCCGGTTTCCCTTTTAACGGAGTAGGGGGCATCAGACGCGGCGGTATTTATGCAGATTCTACACTCGTTCCCGAAAAGCAGCGATCGGTGGAATTCGGTACAGAACTGCGTTTTTTTAAAGACCGTATCAGCCTCGACGTAACTGTTTATGAAAGCAAGAATATAGATCAAATATTATCATTGCCGCTTTCTTCTGCCAGCGGATACTTCAACTATCTCACCAATTCAGGATCGCTCCGGAACAGGGGTATTGAAGTTGAAGTGAGCGGAACGCCTATAAAAACGGCAGATATTACCTGGAACATGACGATCAACTGGTCTATGAACAGGAATAGGGTACTGTCTATAAAGGAGGGAATCAATGAAGTGCCTTTTTATGCCGAAGGGCGCCTTACCAATAAACTTGTAGTAGGCGGTTCCGCCGCTGATCTTTTCGGCATTGCTTATAAGAGAAACGCAGACGGAAGATTGATTATAAAAGATGCTCCGTCTGCCGGGGCACAAATAGGAAGGCCAGACATTACACCTGCAGCTTCAGACCTTTGGGTAAAAGTGGGGAATGCGATTCCCGATTGGCTAGGTAGTATCAATAATAGCATCAGTTATAAAGGCTTCAATTTATCTGCATTACTAGAAGTGAAGAAAGGCGGGGATGTATTTGATGTCACTATGCGGAATTCTATCCGGAACGGGGTGCTTAAAATAACGGAGAACAGGTATGAGCAGGTGATATTCGACGGTGTTAAAGCATCTGACGGAAAGCTAAACGACATACCTACCATACTCGATGAGAATTTCTACAGAGATGCCAATGTATTTAATAACGTAGCCGATATAATATTGCAAGACGCGAGCTGGGTGCGACTACGAAACGTAAGCCTTAGCTACACCATCCCTCGTAAACTGCTAGCAAATAGCAAGACAGTTAAGAATATCAATATAGGTGTAACCGCTAGCAATTTTATATTGCAAACCCCATTTAAAGGATACGATCCTCAAAGCAGCGCATTCGGTTCCGGTTATAATGTTTATGGATTTACGGGTAGTAATATCCCTAACTACAGTTCTGTTTTATTTACATTAAACGCTACTTTTTAAAATAATACTTATGAGAAAACTATCAATACATTACATCATCCTACCTGCTCTGGCAATATGGGCAGTGGGCTGCAAGAAATTTGTTGAGAATGGAGACGTTAACATAAATCCAAACGCATCCTCCAATGCTACGCTTGTAACATTGCTACCAACAGTGATTGAAGCAACAGGAGACAACCAGTACAGAGTTGCTTTTGCAACAACGAATTTTGCTCAGCAGACTGCCGCTTACTCTGCCGGATTTATAGATTTCGATCGGAATAATGATGTACGAGTGGAAGCGTTCACCTATATCTACGGCACCGGGCTCACGAATGCTAAAATATTAATGGATCTCGCAAATACAAGAAACGCCCCTTATTATGCCGCCATAGGCAAGATAATGACAGTAATTAATCTTTCCATGGCAACGGATCTTTACGGCGATGTTCCCTATAGCGACGCTTTTAAAGCGCCTGCAGTTATTTATCCTAAATATGACAGGCAGGAAGATATTTACACAATGATGCAGCAGTACCTGGATGAAGCTATAATACAAGCACAAACCCCCGCTGTTGCCGGAGTTGAAGTGCCCGGAAGAGATGATCTTATCTACAATGGCAGAATGTTCCGCTGGGCACAAGCCGCTTCCTTTTTAAAAGCAAGGTTATATATGCATTTAACTAAAAAAGGAGCTGTAACAGCCTCTAATAATGCTTTATCCGTATTGCCCAATGCCTTTAAGCCTGCAACAAACGATTCGTCCGAACTGCAATTAATATACAATACAAGAAATCTGAATCCGTGGAATGCAAATATTGCCAAGAGGGTAGAGACAGGTAATTTTTTCCTCGCACCTTCTCGAAGATTTGTTGAAACGGTTAATGGAGGCATTTATGGTGGAGTACTGGTAGATCCACGCATTTCCAAGTTGATGGACAAGCGTTCTTCCCCCGCATATGTTGGTATGCCTAATGGATTAGGGACGGGAGGCAGCGTGGACATTACCCAGAGCACTTACTATGGCAGGGATGCAGCGCCCATGCAATTTGCAACCTATGCTGAGCAGAAATTGCTGGAGGCGGAAGCACGGTTTCTTGCAGCGGGAGGTACTACAAATGGCAGTAGTACAGACACGGGCTCCACACAGGAAGCTTATGACGCTTATTTAGCTGGAATCACTGCTCATATGAATAAATTAGGCATTGACGAAGCCTCCAAAAATGCCTATCTGACACATCCGTTAATTGCTGTAACTCCGGCGAAACTTACCATGTCTGATATCATGAAAGAAAAACAGATAGCACTCTATCTGCACCCCGAGGCATGGGTAGACGTAAGAAGATACGATTACAGGGCAAGTATTTTCAAGGGCATGGCTTTGCCTGCAAACCAAGCCGCTTCGATGGGTGGCCAATTCATTAGAAGATCTGGCCTGCCGAATGATGAAGTAAGCCGAAACCCAAATTCAAAAGCTTCGGTAAAACCACTTGCCGAAAAAGTATGGTGGGATCAATAACATCAACACATAATCTATTAGTATGAGACTATTCAATCACCTATTCGTTTTAATAGTAACCGCTTTTTTAGTTTGTGCCTGCGAAAAGTCGAAGGATTTAATCGATGATAACACGGAGCCGACAGAAGTAGGATTCAGGCCTGTGTCCAGCAACCCCTTAAGAGATCTTAATGCCCGCGGGGCATTGATCGATGCGGCTTCCTATACAAGTGGGGCAACGATACTGACTGAACTTCAGTTCTTTTCTGAAAGCGCTGTCAAGGAAATTGTTTTTTATACAACCTACGGGAAGCAGAGCAGATTAATTAACAATACGTTTCCATATGTAAAGGGTTTTTCACCAGTGAAAAGGATGGATACCTTGCTGGTGAGTTATACAGTGCCTGTGTTGCCTAAAGACACCACTATCAGGTTTGATTTTCAAATAGTGAACGTCAATGGTCTTACACTTACCAGAAGTGCAACTATAAAAGGAAAGTAGCGGTTACCTGTTAATGGGAGGAGTATTAAGTATATCATTGACAATTTGCCCGGGCAGCATACGGAAAACAGGAATATCAATAGCATACTTTTCACACAGCATGACAATCTTCCTGTCAATTTTATCCGGCTGATACCGGGACGAGAAATGACCGAGAATCAATTGCTGGATAGTGATGCCAGACACCATTTCCATCACTTCTTCCAACGTGCTGTGCAAGTTGCCATGGGCATGCAGCTTTACATCATCATCGCCTCCCAGGAATGTGGCTTCATGAATCAACGTGTGCGTTTGATCCCATCGCTGCCCGTCCTCTACGGGAGTGTCTCCGGAATAGCCGATAAGGGTAGTCCGTTGTTCTTCTACAAAAGATTGTTTTCCGTGTTCAATTATTCGTTGTCGTATTTCCCTGCCTTCCAAATGCAACCATTGCGGTTTCAGTTTTTCCTTTACCTCGATAATCTTATAACTCAGGCTTTTAATAATCTGCGGATCTACTACAACGTGGCCATTGCGTATTGCCTCTACTATTATATTTTTCTGGATAATTATTTCTTCACCATCCGCCATTCCCTGCCAGACGGTTCCGCTAACATTAGGATCGAAGCTCTTAGAAAACTTTTCCAATGCGGGAAAGGAACCACTGTCTTTCGGATAATGAATTACCGGGAAACCGGGTCTTCCATTCATCTGGTTAAACTTAAGAAGGCCGGTAAGGTGATCGCGGTCTGCATGTGAAATAAATACATGATTTATTTTCCGGCTCTTTTGCAAAAGACCAGATATAAGACCGTCTCCGGCATCGAAGAGCAAACCCAGCTCCTCCACGAAGTACCATGTTGAAAACAGCGCCGTAGAATATCCTGTGATGGTATACCGCATGCGTTTACAAAGGTAATGAAAGGAGATCGACCTTTTATGCGCCAAAAGATTTGCCAATAAAGCAGCAGAGTGTATCTTAGAGAGGGGTATATTCGTTGGTGGATGATCAGTGAGAAAGAAAATTACCTGCTATACGGATGCCCTTTTCGTCCTTCAGCACTTTTTTCATCAGCTTTTTCAAACCATTGGGAAGAATTTCTTTTTCCTCTTCAGAAAGAGGCTTCAGGATCTCGAAGAATTCGTCTTCATCATCGTAGTAGCAGAAGTACAGATCATAAAGATCATCGGCATGCAGTCTTACCGATACCTGTTTGTCCTCTTCATATTCATGCATGGTAATGATGGCCCATTGGTCATCATCCATGTAATCGAAACGGATCTCCACCGGATCCTGGCTTACTACGGTTCTAACCAGGTTTTCAATTACACTGGCTGAATGATTTTCGATCAGTTCTTCGTATGTCATAGTTAATGGTGGGTTAATAGTGTCTTGGCTGTTACTTATTCATATCAAAGATAATATGTTCCCAATCAAAAAGGTGGTGGAAAGTTTTGCACAAGCTCCCTGGGCTATTTGATCTTACCGTAAAATTTTCTATTTTGCTGTACATTCAATCCAATCCCTCATGAAACTACTTCACCATCTATTAGGACTCAGGAGACCACTTGTTCCGGTGTATGAGCCCCTGCTACCATTAAGTGAACACGATAAGGCACTTGTTCAGCGTTTTGTACAAATGGATGTCGACAGCCGTATTATGCGCATTATCGACGCCGGGGAAAGCGCCGACCTGAGTGAATTTCCACTACTTCAATTCGCTATTGCTGCAGATCTGGATTTGCACGTCAAGCTTGCAGCACTGCGAAGGATTCATCTGTTTTACGATCATCCAAGAGCCGTTCCGATGATGACGGAATTAAAAGAGAAAAAGGTAATACAGGATCTCGAGCCTTATCTTTCTATCGCCCTACAACAGTTCCATCTTATAGATGGAGATGAATTTAAACGACGGATTTATGAGGCTAATAACGCGGATGCCTAGGCTTACCTTTAAAATAAAATGCGGCAGCCGAAGTGCAATAAACGCTTTGGTTGCCGCATAAAATTAGAGGAACCCATGCCGGTTTATTCAGCGACAGTCTGTTCTTTCCGTGCTTTCTGATTAATTTTGCTCTCCGCTATGGCTGTTAAAGCCGCATCGGTCTGCTTTTCTTCTTTCAACGTTTTGCCGAGCAGTTTCGCTATATCTTTTTGCCCGAGGGTGGTTGCGAGCGTTACTAGGCTGCCGTAGCAGGCCATTTCAAAGTGCTCTACTTTTTGCGCCGCTATTATAAGAGCCACATCACGATTGGCGGAACCTGCTTCCGTTTCGTCTATTACCTGCCATCCATCATCAAACAATCCCTGCATCCCAACGCTGGGTACTGCCTGTGGTTCTGCACCTAGTACACCAAACGCTTCTTCGAGCCTCTGAACGTGCTTCTCCGTCTGCTGCTGGTGCATGGCGAAGGCCTGCCGCAACTCCTTGCTTGTGGCCGATATCATCATGGTGTTTAGAACATTCAAAAGATGTTGTTCTGACCAGTATGCTTCCTGCAGCATCGTCATAAAGAAGGATTGCAATTGCGAATCGTGTCCGTTGTTGTTAGTCGTCGTCATTTTTATAGATTAAGATGATGAGTTTTTATACAGAATTGCACATCAATTCCCGTACCGGATCGTTGGTTCGCCTGATTATAACCCGGTGAGCATCACTTCCTTTTCAATTTCTTCCAGTTTAACCATCCAGCTTTGCTTTTTATAAGCCACCCGGACCATTATTTCTCCGTGCAGTTGTTTGAGTTCGATCGAGGCAGGGGCGGTGGTTTGAAGGTGATTGCCGGTATATTCGAGCAGGTATTCTTTAATCATAGGTTCCCATTGCTGAATGCAGCGATGAAACAGCTCTTTTTCAAAAGGAATCACTCCCCAAAAGCTTATATAATCACTTCCGGAATTGAGCAATCGCTCCATTGCCTTTAGATGATGCGGTTTTCCCAGATGAATTAAAGCTGCCAAGGGATCATGAGATTGCTTCTGGCAATGCTCCCAGGCAGTTGCAAAAGAGCGATACGGGGTTACAAGAACACAAGTAGGATTGCTTTTACGGTAAGTGGGGAAGCCTCGCCGGAAAGTTTGCGTAACGAGATAAGGGATTTTATCATCCAGGCACTGGCGCCAGATCTCGTTAGTGATTTTACGATATGGATTAAACATGCTGAATAACAATACTTGCCACAACACCCCATATAATAATCTCTTCGTTCATCAGGATATCGGGATAGCGCCTGCTGGCAGCCAGAAGTTTGCTCCGGTACTCATTCTTCTGGAGCTTCCTCACTACGAACTCCCCTCTTACCAAAGCCACAACAACCTGCCCGTTCTTCGGTTCTACTGCCCTATCTACAGCAAGAATGGCGCCTTTGGGAATGAACGCATCCTGCATTGCATCTGTATTACAGCGAAAACAAAACGTTGCCTGGGGATGACTGCTAATGTGTTGATTCCAGTCGATATTGTTTCCCAGGTCTTCTATTGAGGTGAACGGAACTGTCATAGCCTTCATTTTCAGGATAAAAATACTAATTTATTTAGTAATACCGCTAAATAAATTAGAAACAAACAGTGATATCAGCTTAATGAAACTGGATTTCTCTCAAAGAAATTTATAACTTTTTAGTTCCTGATACTGCAAGAGTCTTTTCTTAATGTTTAATTTGTAACATGGATCGATTTGCGATAGGTGTAGATATAGGCGGCACGCGCACGAAGTTAGGGTTTGTAAACATACATTCCGGTGAAGTGATGCAGATCGCCGTTGTACCAACGGAAAGGGACAATGAAGCCGTTTTTCTTCAACAGATTCGTGCTATTGCAGCAAACTTTATTCAAGCATCCCTTGCATCCGGCTTCCAATTGACAGGCATCGGGCTTGGAGTACCCGCTTATATAGACCAGCATGGACGGGTAGATAGTACCTATGGTTTTCTGCCTTTTATGGACAATGGCTATCCGTTGCGTTCCAGAATAGAAGAGGCGCTCAAGATGCCCTGCCGCATCGATAACGATGCCCGGGTGGTGGCACTGGGGGAGGCGCATTATGGAGCAGGCAAGGGGCGTGACCGGGTATTGGTGCTTACGCTTGGCACGGGGTTGGGGATTGGCTGGGTAGTAGGTGGACGCTTTCCCGACGGCAGGCCGCTCGGGCATATGGGCGGGCATATCAGCATCCGCTCTTCCGGCGAGCGCTGCTACTGCGGCAAGCAAGGCTGCCTGGAAGCACTCGTGTCTTCCGCCGCCGTTCCTCCGCAATGGACAAATATGGAACAGATGTTTACAGAAGCGACCCGGGGCAATGCCGATGCGGTTTCCCAAGTAGATGATCTGCTCGATGCACTGCATACCGGTATTCACAATTACGTTAACTTGCTGGCTCCCGATATCATTGTGCTTGGAGGCGGTATTGCGCAGGGCCTTAAAGGGTATGAGCATCGCCTGAAAAATGATGGATACCTGCTTCCTCACACTACATATCAATTTGAGCTGGCTTTATCTACGCTGAAGGAGAACGCCGGTATATTAGGTGCGGCAGCCCTGTTTCAATTAAATATACCCGAAATATGATGAAAGACAACAGCCGGACGTGGTTAGTATATGCGATAATTGCAGGCCTTTGCTGGGGTTTATGGGGCGTATTGGCCAAATTGATTGCAGAAGATGTATCACCTTATCTCAATCATGTTCTTTTCTCTATCGGCATGCTCTGCACACTGCCGCTCGTAGCCGGTAGATGCCGTGTAAGCCAGCTCAATAAGCGGGGATCGATATGGGGTATAATAGCGGCCAGTTTTGCAATTGGCGGGAATCTTGCCATCTACTATGCCTTTACCAGTGGAGGAAAGGCTTCTATCGTTGTGCCACTTACCAATCTTTACCCGCTGGTGACGATCCTGATTGCTGTATTGTTCTTAAAAGAGCGGTTAAACCTGTTCAATGTGTTCGGCCTGCTATTGGCGCTACCTGCCATCCTGTTGCTTTCAGGCTATTCCCAGATATTTACCAATCCGGCAGTGTTCTTTGAAACCGTAGAACTTAAGACATGGTTATGGTTTTCGGTGATTGCCTTTGTGTGCTGGGGTATTTTCAGCGCCGCACAAAAAATCACCACTAATTATGTATCTGCACAATGGGCTTATATGATCTTTATTGTGGTATCAGTAGTGATCGCCCTGGGGTTCCTGATCACGGGTCAGGCAGCTTTTTCACTTTCACGCAGGTCGATTATGATTGGCAGCGTGGCTGGCATACTAAACGGCTTGGGTGTACTTGCCAGTTTTGCCGCATATAAGTCGGAAGGAAAAGCTTCCGCCGTTACTACAATC